>NZ_JBSWYJ010000040.1:0-50659 GCF_056161045.1 Flammeovirga sp. AWQ4_249 | reverse complement strand
TGTGAGAATATGTTTTTTTTATGCAACTCAAAGTTAATTGAGATACTTAAACTTTTCTCACACTTTTTTAAACGTTTAGGACGCTATTGGTTTAGTTCATACTTTTAAGATAAATATCATTTTTTACAAATGTCAAAAAAGGCTTTAGTTTTTTATATTAACTAAAGCCTTTTTCATTATTCTTTCATTTTTTGAATATAAATTTCTTTTTCGTCCGTATCCCAATCAAAGGTGACATAAAGAATTTTTTTAAGTTTATCATACTTTATTTTTGATGGATCTATCTCATTACTTTTCTTATCAATACCTATAGATTTAGGCATGTTTTTAAAATTATGAATCTCCAAAGTGATGGTTCTACTTTCAGGAGCATTATGGTAACTACCTTCTTTTAACAATGAAAGTTCGATGCTTTTCTTATCAAATTCAGCTGAAAAAATGAGTAATTGAAATTGATTTTCTTCAATAGCTCCTTTGTATTTACCATCATCGACATACATGACTTTTGAACTTTCTTCTATTGATTCATCTTGCCATATCTGAAGGGTCAAAGCTGATGAATTATAATCCTCTGTAGACTGTAATTTTTTAGATGCTAAAGGAATAATACTTCCAGCTTTTACGAAAACAGGCAAATCTTTTAATGGTGCATTAGCCATTGCCCATTCTCCTCCTTTAAATTTCTTTCCAGTCCATAACTGATACCAATTTTGACCTTTAGGGAAATAGACTTTTCTTTTTCTTTCTCCTTTTTTTGTGATTGGAGCAACTAAATAAGTATCTCCCCACATATAGCTGTCTGAAATATTTTTCAAGGAATCATTCTCTTCTTCCATAAAAAGAGGCCTAAGAAGTGGAATACCTGTCGTTGCATTTTCATATGCTAAGGTATAATTATAAGGAAGCATTTTGTAACGGTATTCAATATATCTTTTTACTATATCAAAGGTTTTTCCTTCATAGTGTATTACCTCAGAAGGTATATTTTCTTGTGCATGAGGTCTATAAATAGGTTGAAAAACTCCATACTGTAGCCATCTGACGTAAAGTTCTAGAATATCTTCTTGCTTGTTATTCCAATTAACAAAACCTCCTAAATCTGAATGCATATAAGGAACACCAGAAAGTCCCATGGTCATTGAAATTTGAGGTTGAGGTGTTAAACCACCAAAAGAGCGATTTACATCTCCAGACCAAGGAATCATTCCATATCGTTGAGAACCTACATACCCTGAACGCATTAATATAAACGGACGTGTATTTGGAAAATCTTTTCTATAACCGTCATGAATTATTTTTGCCCATTGATGCCCATAAATATTATGAACTTCATCAGCTGAACCATTGATATGTTGCAATTCTTTAGGATGGACTTCAGGTTCACCTAAATCTCCCCACCATCCACTAACACCTTGATCAATTAAACCTTTATATATATTCCAAAACCAATCTTGTGCTTCGGGTTTGAAAACATCAATTAATCCTGTTTCTCCAAAGAAAAACTCATAGACATAGGGTTTTCCGTATTTGTCAGTACCCAAAACTTTATTCTCTACAGCATCTTCCCATTTTGAAGAAGAGGTAAGAATAAATGGCTCAGTAATTAAAATTGTTTTGACATTTTCTTCCTTTAGGTTTTTAATCATCTTATCTGGTTCTGGAAAAGCTTCTGTA
Organism: Flammeovirga sp. AWQ4_249; assembly: GCF_056161045.1. Taxonomy (NCBI): domain Bacteria; kingdom Pseudomonadati; phylum Bacteroidota; class Cytophagia; order Cytophagales; family Flammeovirgaceae; genus Flammeovirga; species Flammeovirga sp. AWQ4_249. Next base: position 48,985 of record NZ_JBSWYJ010000040.1, on the reverse strand, counting down.
TACCATTCCAGATTTCCCATTGTTCCCTTTACTTCTTTTCCAAACCAATAGAGATCTAGTATAATAGCGTCTAAAGGCACTTGTTTCTTTCTAAATTCAGCAACTGTATTTTCAACTTCTAATTGTGAATGATAACCAAACCTAGAAGCGAAATTACCAAATACCCAAAGTGGTGGTAAAGGTTGTCTTCCTGTTAAATCTGTAAATTCTTTTAATAGGTTTTTAAAATCAGATCCTGCAACTACAACATAGCTAGACCTACCTCCTATTGATTCAAAAGAAAGTTCTCCTTCCTTCGTTTTACCCACGTCAATAAAACCTATTGGAGCATTATCAAAGAGTAGAGCATATTTATTAGAAGAAATCATTAGTGGCATTCCATAGTTCATTTGAATAGCCACTTCTTCATTGGAATAATGTGCTCTATTGTACAGCGGTAATCGATAACCTTTTCTATCCAGTGGTAAAGCTCTTTCTCCACCACCGTATAATGCTTCTCCTTCTTGTATTTTAAATTTAAATCCCTTTAAAGTATCTGCATCAAAATAGCCTTTACTTTCTTCAAGGAGTAATTTTTCATTAAAATAATAACTGAGACGAAGAGGAGACTTTTCTACTTTTACCTCAATACCTTCAGGAATTTTAAATAATAAAAATTTACCTCTATCTACTACTTCAGGTAGAATTTTATTTGGAGCCATAATAACAGCATCCGATAAGGGTAATGTTTTTGTTTCTTTTGGATAGAATTGAGCTTCTATGATTTGAGAATCAAAAGGTCTTAATAAAATTTGTCCATCATTGGTATTGATTTTAAGGTTTTGACCATCCATTTCATAAGACTTGTATTTTCTTTGTCCTAGAACTTGGAGAGATATTATTGTTAAGAGAAAAAAAAGTGTGATTGATAAGTAATTTTTTAATAGGCTTTTCATTATTGCTCCTATATTTGATTGTCTAACGTATTTTTATACCAAAGAATAATAAGATATTTACATTATTATAGTTGATTATCGTATTCTAACATAATATACATTTAATATAGCACCTATGGCAAGAGTTTTAATCATTGATAAACTACATGATGCAATATTTTCCATCTTTGATGATGCAAATATTGAGTATACCTATTGTCCAGATATCACACATGATGAAGTTCCCGAAAAGATAAAAGATTATAATGGTTTAGTATTAAGAAGTAAAATGAAAGTAGGTGTAGACTTACTTGATTTAGCGCCTAAGTTACGATTTATTGCAAGAGCTGGAGCAGGTGTAGATGAAATTGATGAAGAGTACCTACAACGTAGAAAAATTACTCTACTCAATGCCCCTGAGGGAAATATGGATGCTGTAGGTGAACATACAGTAGCAATGATGTTATGTTTAATGAATTATCTTCATGTTGGAAATGATGAAGTAAGAAAAAAACTTTGGCAACGAGAAGAAAATAGAGGACATGAAGTCTCTACACGAACCGTTGGCATTATAGGATATGGACATATGGGAAGAGCTTTTGCCAAACGTTTAATTGGTTTTGGCTGTAAAGTTTTGGCATATGATAATGGAAAAGAAAACTATAGTGATGAATACGCTCAAGAAGCAACATTAGCGCAGATCCAAAAAGAAGCGGATATTTTAAGTTTTCATATTCCCTTGAATAAAGATAATAAGCATTTAGTGACAAAAGATTATTTGAGCGGATTTCAAAAACCTATTTATCTTTTAAATCTAGCACGAGGAGAAGTTATTCCATTTTCAACAATAGAATGGGGATTAGATAACAATAAAATTTTAGCTGCAGGGTTAGATGTTTTAGAAAATGAAAAGCTGAATACACTCACTTCTGAACAAGAGCGAATTTTCAATAAATTAAGTCAAGATAGTCGTGTTCTGTTTACCCCTCATGTCGGTGGATGGTCATTCGAATCTTATGAAAAAATAAGTACTGTACTTGGTAAGAAAATTATTGATTTACTTCAAAAAGGATAAAACTTACACTAATCCCTTCATTGTAATACAGTTATTCATAAAGGGATTTTTGTTTATATTAAATTTTATTTAAAATTGTACTTCTCTAAAAGAATATTCACTTCTAAACATATCACACGATAAAAGTCATGTAGTTATTTTCTCTGATAAACCAATCAATTTTAACTGTCCTTTTTCAAAGACGGGCTTTTTGCTATGCATTAAAATTGATTCATCTTAATAAGAGAAAATCTTGTTTTTTCAACAAGCAAATCAATTACTACATTAATTATCATGACTTTTTCGAAAAAGTATAATCGAGGTCTTCATGTTCATAGCAGTTTGGGAACGACTTCCGATGATCGCTTTATGTCAAAAGGATATGATCAAGCATTTTCAATATTAGATCAACTTGTCATTACTGAAAAACTCGATAGGCAAAATAATTGTCATAATGAGTTTGGTATGTTTATGATGTTTAGACTCTATAATATGAGTTGGTTAAATAGAATATGATTTATAATACAATAAACAAATGGAACACATTAAAGAATTTGAAGCAAATAAAAAACAATGGAATGCTCGAGTAGAAGGGCATGTAGCTTCTAAGATGTACAATGTTGAGGGTTTTATGAAAGGTGAAACCGCTCTCAAAAAAGTAGAGTTAGCTGGTATTGGAGATGTACAAGGGAAAAGGATCTTACATTTACAATGTCACTTTGGACTTGATACTCTTTCATTAGCACGAATGGGTGTACAAGAAGTTGTAGGATTGGATATTTCGGATACTGCAATTGACAAAGCAAATCAGATCAAAGATGAATTAGGAATAAAGAATGCTTCTTTTATCTGTTCCAACCTTTATGACATACGAGATCATTTACCAACAACTGAGAAGTTCGATATGGTATTTGTTTCCTACGGTGCCGTTTGTTGGCTTCCAGATCTCGAAGAATGGGGGAAAATTATCAATGAATATCTCCATGATGGTGGTGAATTTTATATGGTAGAAATGCACCCATTTATCTATACTTTAAATTGGGATACTTTTGTACCAGAATACCATTATTATAACAAAGGCAGTTATGAAGAAATGGTTGAAACAAGTTATGATGGAGAAACTCCTCTTAATCTTCCTGAATATTTTTGGGTACATTCATTAGAGGAAATGATGCGTCCATTTTTATCAAAAGGTTATCAATTAAAAACTTTTAAAGAACATAATTATCAAACTTATGATTGTTTCGATGATATGATTGACAAAGGAGACGGAGAATATGTATTTCGAAAACTCGAAGTTGATGTTCCTTATTTGATTGAACTAAAATTTAAAAAATAATTTCACAAAAGGTCTATTGTATTCAACGATAGACTTTTTTTGTCATTAAAGTTCAATTCTTTACTACTATCAAAAGTGGAATTTTTATTTTTTTTCTATAAATTACTTAAGAATACTGAACTGGTTGATAAATCCATTACAATGAAAAATACTCTACTACTCTTTCTTTTCTTACTGTTCTCGCAAACTCTTTTTTCACAAGATCTTATTGTTACCATTAATAATGACTCCATTAATTGTAAAATTACAGAAGTATCTCAAGAAAATATATTTTTCGAATTCGACTTTAAAGGAACTAGAAAGGAGAGTTTACTAGCGATGTCGAAAGTCAGTGATATGAAATATGGTTATTTCATCATAAAAGGCACAAAAGATCCTTCAATCCAACCACAAGTTTTTACTTCTAATAAAAAAATAAATCGTTTTAGGTTTAGTATTGGAGGTGGTATTGGCTATCGGCTTTCTTCCACTGACCCTCAAATTCCTTCTCAATTACAAGGACATATAGACCAATTAAAACTTGGTTATACGATTGTTGCAAAAGGTGGGTTTTTCTTTAATAAATATATTGGGATAGGATTAAAATACGCTTACAATAACGCACATAACAAAGAAACAATTAATAATGTAGGAGATATTGAAGATGAAATTGTGATGAATTTTATTGCTCCACTTTTTATGACTCGTTTTATCAATAAAAGATCAGGAAATACTATTCTATTAAATGCAGGATTCGGTTATTTAGATTATGAGAATGAAGGTACTTTTACTGACAATTCTATAAATCATTCAGATTATTTTAAAATTTCAGGAGGAACATTAGGAATAGAATTAGGTGTAGGATATGATATGATTATTTCAGATACATTTTCACTAGGTATTCAAGCAGATTTGATTGTAGGAACACTTACAACAATAGAATATGAAGAAAATGGTGCTAAACAAGTCATTGTACTTCCTGAAGAAGAAGGTGAAGGAATCAGTAGAATTGATTTAACTCTTGCTTTAGTTCTAAATAAATAATTAATAGTTGTAAATACAGGTATCTTATTTTAAAGAGCAACGTAGTTAATAATACATACACTTATTGTATAGTATTAAACAATTGATGAAAAAATACCTAACACATACTGTTCTATTCAAGAGTTTCATCTTTATGATGACGTTACATTTACTTAATGTAAGTGTAAATGTGAATGATCGTATGCTTTCTCATGAAGAAAATAATGAGATTGAAAGTATTTTTGAATTAGTTTCAGTTCATGTTTTTGGTGAATCGGGTGCCCTGCCTGATAATCCTTTTGGTGAAGATGAAGATCAAAACATTGTCAATAGTGTTGCGATTACTTGGTTTATCAATCAAGAAGAAAACATTACTCCACAAGTTCCTATTCATTTAGATGAACTCCCTACGAACAGTAAACTTCTTATTGCTCGTCCTTTATTTTACACATCCCCATCATTTCCTACAGATACTCCACCTCCAAAAGTGGCATAGTATTCAACCGTCAGCAATTTGTTTTTTCCACTTTAGATTTCTAGAGTAAATAGAAACATATAAGCTTATTTGTACGGTTTTTTGTGTTAGCAACTGATTTATCAACTAACACATCATCGTCTATTCAGACAATTCCTATTCAATTCTTCAAGTTGTCAACATCCTTATTTGATATGTTGATAAGTATTGGATTTTCTCCAATTTAAAATAGGTAATACTATGTACAAGTATCTAACAGGGATTTTTCTTACAATCCTTTCTTATACTTCATATGCTCAAAATAACGCTGAAGATAGCCTTTCAATACAGTTGAACATACCTCAAGCTGAGGAAATATTCCTCCAAAACAATCTTACATTAATCGCTGAAAAGCAAAATATAGAAATTTTAAAAGCAGAGATTATTCAAGCAAAAGCATGGCCTAATCCAGAGGTAGGGATTGAGTTTGCCATGTATGATAATCAAGATCAGATTTGGTTTAGAACTGATGAAAATGCACAAAGGGTAGTAGAAGTTACCCAAATGATAGAAACAGCAGGCAAAAGACGTAAAAGAACAAACGTCGCTAAAATTGAAGCTGAAATTACGGAATATGAGTTTTATAATACTTTGAGAGAATTGAGAACATCTTTAAGGTCTCAATTGGTCGAACTGTATTATACTCAAGAGAAAGCAAACAGTTATATGGTTGCTATCGAACCTGTCGAAAAACTTGTCGAAGTCTATAAAGAGCAATCACAAAAAGGAAATGTATCAAAAGCTGAAGTTGTTCGATTGAAAGCTTTGCTATTAGATGCTCGAAAAGGATGGCTTGATCTGGTTCAAGAGGCAGCAGATATCGAGGCTAATATTAAAGTACTATTAAATGTTCAAGCCAATGTACATTTAAATATTTCGATACCAGAAATCAAACCTAGTACTTCCCTACCCGATCCAGAACTTTGGGCAAACCTTGCACAAGATCATCGCTTTGATTTTAAGATAGAAAATATACGTCTAAATCAATCTGCAGAAAGCCTTGCTCTTGCAAAAGCTGAGGCTGTTCCTGATCTACATTTAGGAACAATGTACGATAGAAGAGGTGCTGCTCAAAATGATTATTGGGCTATTCAAATAGCTTTTGACCTACCTGTTTGGGATAGAAATAAAGGAGGAATTCAAGCAGCGAAAATAGCAAGAGAACAACAACAAGTTCGCCTTAATGAGGCTGAAAAAAATCTTCAAATCGATATTTATACAGCCGCTCAAAAATTAAATCAAGTGAGAACATTATATGAAAAATTGGATCCTGAGCTTTCTGATGAAATGGAAGAAGTTATGATTGCTGTGACGAAAAGTTATCAAAATAAACAGCTCAGTCTTCTAGAGTTTATTGACTTTTTTGAAAGCTACAGAGACAATCTTGGGCAATGGTTTGATACAGAAATGACTTTATTCCAAGCACAAGAAAATATCAACTACACCGTCGGAAAAGATATCTATCTATTCAATAATCATTAATCTGAACAATCATGAAATCTATATATACTTTAATCACAGGTTTAACAATTGCAGGAACATTAAGCGGAGCTTTACAATCTTGTTCTTCATCCAATGCAAAGACTGAAGAAATTAAAACTTCTTCTTCACTTTCAAATAGTATGAAAAAAATTGTTACGACAGATGTAGTCAATTCAACTCAACTTTCCAATAAAATAAGACTTACTGGCACGGTAGAAGCTCTTCCTAATAAGCAAATCAGAATCCCTTCTATAGTTTCTGGTAGAGTAACAGCCGTTTATGTTTCTATTGGAGATGAAGTGAAAAAAGGGCAGATCCTAGCCAAAATTTACTCTGCTGATATGGCTGCCGTAAAGCAAGAATGGATTGAAGCAAAAGCAAATGTAGATCGTGAAGAAAAAGAGTTTGAGGTAGCTGAATCATTATTTGATGCTGGATTAAGTTCTGCATTAGAATTACAGCACGCTAAAAGTGAATTGGCTGCAGCAAAAGCACAACTAGATCGAGTAAATCAAACATTACAATTGATGGGTGAATCAAATAATGCTACTCACATTGTCAGAGCTCCTATGAGTGGTACAGTGACAGAAAAAAATATTAATACCAATATGTTACTTCGTGATGATTTTGAAGAATCAATGTTCACTATCGTCAATCTAAGCGATGTTTGGGTAAAAATTAATGTTTTTGAATCTGACTTAAGTAAAGTACAGTTAGGTGCTAATGTCGTTGCAAGAGCAATGGCATATCCTGATGAAATTTTTGAAGGAAAAATCGAAAAAATGAGTAAGATGATTGATCCTGAAACAAAAGTACTTAGTGCCAGAGTTGCAATGAAAAATACAGACAATAAACTTCTTCCTAACATGGCTATGAATGTTACTGTCTATCAAAATACAAATGAAACTGTTTTGGAAGTACCAAATGATGCAATCGTCTTTTATAACAACAAAGATTATGTTGTGAAACAAGATGTTGGAATTTTTAAAATTACTCCTGTAGATGTAAAAGGCAATAATGAAGATAAAGTTTATATCACTGGAAATTTAGATGAAAATGATAAGGTTGTTTCAAAGAAAGCACTACTGCTTTTTACTGAATTAATGGAACAACAAATCGCTAAAAACTAAACATTACACTGATGAAAAACTTTGTTCAAAACATAATTGGATTCTCTCTGAGAAATAGATTCTTTGTCTTTTTCATGACATTGATTCTAATAGTTGCAGGTGTTATTAGTTGGCAAAATACACCCATTGAAGCATTTCCTGATGTGACAAATCCAAGAGTTAGGATTATATCTCAATGGCCTGGTAGAAGTGCAGAAGAATTAGAAAAATTTGTAACCCTGCCTATTGAGGTAGAAGTTAATTCTACTCCTGGAAAAACTGAAGTTAGATCAATCTCTTTGTTTGGACTTTCTGTAGTGACTATAGCTTTTGGAGATGATGTTGATGAATTCAAGGCTCGACAGTTGGTCGCAAATAGAATTATGAATGTGGATCTTCCAGAGGGTGTTGATTCTGAAATGGAACCTTCTTCAGGACCTACAGGAGAGATTTTTAGATACACTTTGAAGTCTGACCATCAATCTGTCAGAGAATTAAAAACACTTCAGGACTGGACGATTGAAAGACAATTAAGAGCTGTTCCTGGAATTGCTGATGTTGTTAGTTTTGGTGGTGAAGTCAAAATATTTGAAGTAAGTGCGGATCCTAACTTGATGGCACAATATGGTATCACTTCATTAGAGCTTTATGAGGCTTTAGAAAGAAGTAATGTTAATGTTGGTGGTGATGTTATTGAGAAAAGAAATCAAGCTTATGTTGTTCGCGGTATTGGTTTATTGAACAATAAAAAAGAAATAGAAAATGTAATCATTGAAAGAAATGGTAATACTACTGTATTAGTTAAAAATGTTGCTCAAGTGCAAGAGACTTTTGCACCTAAACTAGGAATCGTTGGTTTAAATGACGACCCTGATTTAGTAGAAGGTATTGTTGTCATGCGAAGAGGAGAAAACCCTAGTGAAGTGATTGAAAGACTTCAAGTAAAATTAAAAGACTTGAATGAAAGAGTTCTTCCTGAAGGGACTACAATTGAGCCTTTTTATGATAGAGCGGAGTTGATTGAGTTTACAACGAATACAGTGACGAAAAATCTTGCTGAAGGTGTATTCTTCGTCGTTATTTTTGTATTGCTATTTATGGCTGATTGGAGAACTACATTTATCGTTACGATTATTATTCCTCTCTCCTTATTATTTGCTTTAGTATGTATGCGAATGAAAGGCATGTCTGCAAATCTACTTTCTTTAGGTGCTATTGATTTCGGTATTATTATCGATGGTGCTGTTGTGATGGTAGAAGGTTTATTTGTTGTATTAGACAAAAGAGCTAGACAATTGGGTATGGATAAATTCAATAAGTTGTCAAAACTTGGATTAATCAAAACAGCAGGATCTAAGTTAGGCTCTAATTTATTTTCATCTCAATTAATTACAATTTTAGCGTTAGTACCCATTTTTGCCTTCCAAAAAGTAGAAGGAAAAATGTTCTCTCCCTTGGCCTATACTTTTGGATTTGCATTGTTAGGGGCATTAATCATGTCCTTGACCTTAGTTCCAGTTTTAGTAAGTGTCTTATTAAAAAAGAATGTTAGAGAGAAAGAAAATTTCTTTACTCGCTTCATGCAAAAAACATTTTATGGAGCATTTTCTTGGGCGTATCAACGTAAAAAATTCACTGTATTAATGTCAGGTGCTGTCCTATCTATTGGATTATTCTTTGGTTCAAGGCTAGGTACTGAATTCCTTCCTCAACTCAATGAAGGTGCTATTTATATTCGTGCTTTTATGCCTATTAGTGTCAGTCTATCAGAATCCAATGATATGACACAAAAGCTACGAGATACAATTCGTGAGATTCCTGAAGTTAGAGGTGTTCTTTCACAAACAGGACGACCTAATGACGGAACTGATCCAACAGGCTTTTTTAATATTGAATTTCATGTTGATTTATTTCCTCAAGAGGAATGGAAACGTGATTTAAGCAAAGAAGAAATTATTCAAGAATTAGAAGATAAACTCAACGATTACCAAGGTGTTTCTTTCAACTTTTCACAACCTATCATGGATAATGTTGAAGAAGCTGTTACAGGTGTAAAAGGTGCATTAGCATTAAAAATCTACGGTAATGATTTATTTCAATTAGAAGATCTTGCGAATGAAGCAAAAAATATAATGGAAAACGTTGAGGGGATCGCAGACCTAAATGTTATCAAACTTATTGGACAACCTGAATTAAGAATCGATTTAGATCAAGAAAAAATGGCTTTGTATGGAGTCGCAACTGCTGATGCTCAATCGGTAATTGAAATGGCAATTGGAGGCAAAGCTGCCACTCAATTGTATGAAGATGAAAGACGTTTTGATATTCGTGTTCGTTACCAGAAAGACTATCGACAAGATGCTGAAATGATTGGTCATATTAAAGTTCCAACATTAGATGGAGGTATGGTTCAGTTGAGAGAAATTTCAAACATTACTACTAAAACAGGTCCTGCATTTGTGTACAGAAGTGGTGGTGAACGTTTTGTTGCTATTACATTCTCTGTAAGAGGCAGAGATTTAGGTAGTGCTGTTGCTGAAGCACAAGAAAAGGTAGAAAATACTTTAAAGATTAGTAAAGGAATGCACTTCTCTTGGGATGGAGAATTTGAAAACATGGAACGTGCTCAAAATAGGTTAGTACAAGTCGTTCCTGTTGTTATGGTTTTAATTTTCCTTGTTCTACTAACTACATTTAATAATGTAAAAGACGCTGGAATTGTAATGATGAATGTGCCTTTTGCCTTAATTGGAGGTATACTTGGTTTAACGTTCTTTACTATGAATTTTGGAATTTCAGCAGGAGTAGGTTTCATCGCCCTATTTGGTATTTGTGTACAAAATGGCGTCTTACTCGTTTCTAAATTCAAAAGTAATTTACAAGAAGGTATGCTGTTAGATGATGCTATTCATAATGGTGTAAAATCTAGAATACGCCCCGTATTGATGACAGCAGTTACTGATTTTGTAGGTCTACTCCCTGCATCAATGTCAACAGGAATTGGATCTGAATCTCAAAAACCTCTAGCAGTAGTTATTGTTTGGGGTATTCTGACAGCTACAATTTTAACATTAGTTGTCTTCCCAGTCTTCTTTAGTATATTCTATAATCGTCAGAAAGGATAATTTTCTTTCACTATATAATCAATTGTTTTACTGTTAAAAAAGAAAACATATTACTCTTATACGCTACAGGTTGGTTTATTTTAGATCAGCTTGTAGCTTTTTCTTTTAACTCTTTAGGAAAAATGCACCAAAGATTAGGGATAGTAATTTTAAAACTTGTTCCCATATTTAATTCCGATTCAACTGCTATTTCCCCACCTAATTTTTTAACCGCTTCTTTTACAATATAAAGTCCTAAACCAGATCCATTATTTACATCTGTAGCTCTATAGAACATATCAAATATTTTTGTGATATGATCCTGTTTTATACCAATACCATTATCTTTTATATTCAATATTAAATCTGTTTCATCAACTTCTACATTAATATTAATTTGAGGATTAGGTACTAAAGAAGAGAATTTATAAGCATTAGAGATTATGTTATTTAATATGACAGTCAATCTAGATTCATCACAGAATAGACCATTTTTTAACTTAAAATCAGTGATTATTTTAACTTGATTATAATTATCTATGAATTTGTATTGATTAGCTGTCGTTTCTACTAATTCTTCAATATTCACCTTATTAGGCTTTAACTCCATTCTATTGTTTCTTGAATAATTCAAGATTTCATGAATAAAGTTATCTAATTTCATCAAAGATTTTTGTTGAAGTTTTAAATATTCATTCACTTCTTGAGGAGAAGCATCCATACTTAATTCAATTAGTCCTAAAGCAGATGTAATAGGCGCTCGTAAATCATGAGAAACTCTATAAACAAAATTATCTAATTCTTTATTGGCTTTACTTAAGGCCTCATTACGCTTCATAAGGGTTTCTTCATATTCTTTACGATGCGTTATTTCTTTTATTATTCCTAAAAATCCAATTGTGTCTCCATAAACATCAGAAAGAATACTTGTTCTAACTTCTACCCAGATATATTCTCCATCTCTTTTCTCGATTTGAAGTTCTATATTGTTATCATCTTTAAGGAAATCATCTGCATCTACCGTAATGGTCTTACTTCGATCAAAGCCTTTTAAAATTACATCTAAAGGTCTTCCTAAAAGGTAGTTCTTGGGATAGCCTGTTAGATTAATTACTGCATCATTTATGTATGATATTTTACCTGACAAGTCAATCACGAGAATACTATCTTGAACTGCTCTTAAAATAGTAGATTGGAAAAAGAGTTTTTCATGATTTTCATGCTGGTTTGTTATATCTCTTGCAATTGCATAGATATAACCATTTTCATCATTTAAGGTAGCATCCCATTCTAAATATTTGAATTCACCCCACTTAGTTCTATATCTATTAATGAAAGATCGTATTATTTTTCCATCACATACATCCTGAAAAACTTTTATTGTTTCATTTACATCATCAGGATGTAACCAATTGGTAAAATTATAGGCTCTTAATTCTTCAATAGAATAACCTAATGTTCTTTCCCATGAAGAATTCATAAATAAAAACTCACCTGAATCTGAATCAGTTATACAACAGAGGTTTAAAGAATCTGTGAAAAAAGATTTAAATGAAATGGTTGAAGTATCATAAGTAGTAGCTTCAATTTTTGTATTAAATCTAGTTTTAAAAGAAGTAAATAAACTTTCTCCAACTAAACCAATTTGTTGTAATGCAAAATGATCTATTTCTTTATTTTTGGGAAGTACAAAAGTGAGTATTCCTAATATTTCTACAAGATTAGTACTTCTTAATGGTATACATATAATTTGATGATTTCCACTATATTCTGTAGTTTTTTTTTTTCTTTGACAAGTTTTCGTAATCGTACTTTCTAAAGAAGGAACAGAAACCTTTTTTCCATTAATATACCTTGATACACAATGATGTACATCTCCAAGCTCATCTATTTTACAAATCACGCAATATGTTGACTCTAAATATTCTTGCGAAAAAAAGAGTAACGATTCCATGCAATCTTTAATGTGTACTTTTTCTTGGGTTAAAGAGCGCTGTATTCGTAGTAGATTATTATAAAATTGATCTTTCTTTGTCATTAGTAGTGTTAAAGAATTCTGATAGCAATGATTTTCAGTAGATTACTAAGTTAATTTTCATAAGATTAATGAATATACACAAGTTCTGAATATTTAACAAGTGTTTACACTTTTGATGTACGTTATTGATTTAAACTCTTTCTTAAATGTAATGGGCTTTGTTTCTTAAAGTTAGCAGGTGTCATTCCTGTAATTTGCTTGAATTTACTTGACAAATATTGAGTACTACTATACCCTAGTAAATCTGCTATTTCTTTTAATCCTAACTCATCGTAAATAAGCAGTTCTTTTACCTTTTCAATTTTTTGTATAGATAGGTACTTTTCAATTGTAATTCCTTCTGTAGAAGAAAACAATTGACTGATTGTCGAATAGTCTTTTTCTATTTGATTTTCTAATTCTGTAGAAAATTTTTGATTCCATTGTTCACTCTCTAAATTTTCGAATTTATCATGAATGATATTTTTCACTTTTTCAACAATAACCACCTGTTGATCAGTTAAAAACTCAAACCCTAATTTTTTAAATTCAGCATCGATTTTTATTTTTTGTTCATGTGATAACGGTAATGACAAATAGACTACACCGAGTTCGACTCTATCCACCACAGCATCAACATCAATGAATGTTTGCCAGACCATAAGTATGCATCTTTCGCATACCATATTTTTAATTTTCAGCGTTAAAAGATCTTCCATTTGTGAATAAAATTATACAAAAGAACTGTTTTATCCGTAAAACGTTGTTAATGTAGTGATAATAGGCAATCTAAGTTAATTAAAAAATTGATTGCCGTTAAAATTCACCGTATTTTTGCAAACCAAATTTTAAATAAGAAATAAAGTGGATCACAAATATAAAAAGCCAGCGACAAAGAGACCTGTAGAATTAATGGCACCTGCGGGTGGTTTTGATTCTATGATGGCTGCAATCCAAGGCGGAGCAGATTCTATTTACTTCGGTGTTGAGCAATTGAACATGAGAGCACGTGCTTCAATGAACTTTACACTTGATGATTTAGAAGAAGTTGCAAGAATCTGTAATGAAAATGGTGTAAGAAGTTACTTGACTTTAAATACTATTATCTATGAACATGACCTATCAGTAATGCGCCGTGTTGTTGATAGAGTAAAAGAATCAGGTATCACTGCAATTATTGCTTCTGATCAAGCCGTAATTGCTTATGCTTTTAGAATTGGTGTAGAAGTGCATATTTCTACTCAGGTAAATATTACTAATGCAGAAACAGTAAGATTCTATTCTACATTTGCTGACGTTATGGTACTTTCAAGAGAACTTTCAATGGTTCAAATGAAAAATATCTGTGATACAATCAAAAAAGAAAATATCACTGGACCAAACGGTGAACTTGTAGAAGTAGAAGTTTTTGCTCACGGTGCTTTATGTATGGCGGTTTCTGGTAAGTGTTACTTATCATTACACACACAAAACTCTTCAGCTAACAGAGGTGCTTGTGTTCAAAATTGCCGTAGAAAATATAAAGTAATTGATATTGAAGATGGACATGAATTAGAAATTGACAATGAGTATATCATGTCACCAGAAGATTTATGTACAATTGACTTCTTAGATCAATTATTAGATACAGGTGTAAAAGTATTAAAAATTGAAGGTCGTGGTAAAGGACCTGAATATGTTAAGACTGTTGTTCAATGTTATCGCGAAGCAATTGACTCTTATTTCGAGGGTACTTATTCTAAAGAAAAAGGAGAACAATGGAAAGAGCGTATGACTGAAGTTTACAACCGTGGATTCTGGGGTGGATACTACCTTGGTCAAGAAATGGGTAAATGGACTGATCAACATGGTTCTAAAGCGAAAACTCGTAAAGTTTATTTAGGTACTGGACGTCGTTATTTCAAGAAAATTGGTGTAGCAGAATTCAGCTTAGAAACTTTAAAAGTAAAAGTAGGTGATAAATTATTAATTACGGGTCCTACAACTGGTGTTGTAGAAACTGTAGTTGAAGAATTGCACGTGAATGACGGTGGTAAGCAGGATCAAGCTGTTAAAGGAGATACATTCAGTATCAAGTTAGATACGCAGATTCGTCCATCTGATAAATTATATAAACTAGTAGACGCTGAAACAATAGAGGCTTAATCTGAATATGGCAAAAATTACAATCACACATCAAAGGGATAAATGTATTGGATGCAACTACTGTGTAGAATTTGCACCAGACCGTTGGGTGATGTCAAAAAAGGATGGTAAAGCTACTTTAGTTGGTGGTGTAAACCGTAAAGGTTTTTATTCTTTAAAAGTAAGTCCAATTGAACTGGAAGAAAATCAGAAAGCTGCTGATGCTTGCCCGGTTAAAATTATTCAGATTAGAGAACATTAAATCGTTTTCTTCTACTAATTAAAATCCTCAAGGTTATCAAAATCTTGAGGATTTTTTGTTTATGGTTATTAACCTCAATCTTGTGTCTTTTATTCTTCAATAAATACTACTACTATAAAATCACTTCCCTATTATTATGAAAAGCGACAATATATATATCGGAGTATCCATTGATATTATCAATACAGATGATAAAGATATAGATCCAGGTAGAGAGAAACATGGCATAGATAGTAGATATCTTCAAATTATTAAAGATGCTGGTGCTATTCCTGTTTTATTACCGCATTTAGATAATAAAGATTTAATATCACCTTATCTAGATATGGTGGATGGCTTATTATTGTCCGGAGGTGATGATATTGATCCTTTACTTTATCAACAAGATAGGTCCCCTAAATGTGGAAGAATTAATATAAAAAGAGATCAATCTGAATTAGCTTACCTTTCTGAAGCATACAATAGGAAAATGCCAATATTAGGGATTTGTCGAGGGATGCAATTGATTAATATTTTTAGAGGAGGTACTTTATTTCAGGATATAGATAATAATAACTCTTCAATGACACATTGGCAAAATGTAAAAGCGAGTTACCCTATTCATCAATTAAAAATAGAAGAGGAAAGTGAGTTGTATTCAATGTTACAGCAAAAGAATATTACGGTTAATTCCTTTCATCATCAATCTATTGATAGCATTGGAAAAGGGTTAATAATAAGTGCTATAGCCTACGACAATACAATAGAAGGAATTGAAGATACTGAATATCCTTTTTTAATAGGGTTACAATGGCATCCAGAAGCATTACAGAATAATGACACTACAAAAATAATCGAAGCTTTCGTAGATAAAGCTAAACAGTATAAATAAAAAAAGAGGTTGACAATCCAATATTGCCAACCTCTTTTTCAATTCAAGAATATATGATTAAACAGCCGCTGTAGCTGCTATTCTTTCTTTTTTAGGTTCTGAAACGCTTCCTTTATCAGTTGATTTCTTACGTTTTAAATGAATTACACCTACAGCATCTAATACTTTAATGATAATGTAAGTAGGATCAATTTCATGCCATCTAATACCACCAAAGTTAGCTCTTGAACCATGAGCATGGTGATTATTATGGTATGACTCTCCCATCATTAAGAAATCAAATGGTAAGAAATTCATTGAAGTATCTTTTACTTCAAAGTTTCTGTATCCATAAATGTGAGCAAACCAGTTGATGATTGCACCATGAACTGGAGACATCAAGAAATGGATTGGTAATAATAAGAAGATCAATGGAGATAAGTCATAAGTTGTGTAGCAGTACGCATAAAAAGCTACATAAAGTACTCCCCAGAATATTCTACTTATCCAGTTACTTGCAAATTTATCAAATGAATGCCACTCAGGAACATTCTTTGTAAACTTAGGATCTACTTCTACCTTACCTTTACAAATATCTGTGTAAATGTTTTTTGTTTGCCACATCATTGCGAATAACGAAGGTGAATACTTCGGTGAATGTGGATCTTCCTCAGTGTCTGCAAAAGCATGGTGCATACGGTGCATGATACCATAACCATAAGCACTTAGGTAATTGGAACCTTGGAAAATATAAGTAAGGATAAAGAATACTTTCTCTGTTCTTTTAGACATCGTAAACATCGCATGCGCTGCATAACGGTGTAAGAAGAAAGTTTGGAAGAACAGTGAACTGTACCAATGAAATATAAAAAATGCTATAATTAAATACATAAGAATGATATTGAGGTCTAAATAATTAATTCAATCAATCTAACCACTAAAACAATGACCATTATCCATTTGTGACAAAAAAGAGAATTATTTTCAATAAAAAATGCAAAAGCACTGATTACTAGAAAAATAAAAATCCATATCTACCGAAGTAAATATGGATTTTAAGATTAAAGGATGATAATAATTATCTACCTCCCATCATATTTTCATAAGAAGAACCAAATGCTTCTCTAGCCTTATTCGCATCTTCTTGGAATATTTTCTGTAATTCTTTTAACTGCTCAGTTGTAAGGTTCTTATAGAAAATATCCGTTGTAATCAAATTAGAATACTCTGGTACTTCATTGATGACCTTACCCGTTAATGGATCTACTGAAGAAGTACTTCTTTCTGCAATTCTTGCATCGACCATCTTTAAGTTTGCTTCAAAAATTTGAGCCATTTGTTGTAAAACAATTAAACTTCTACGAGCAATACTTTCTGTACCTTTTCCAGTCTCAGCATAGTAATTGACATTTTCTTGACTTCTTCTTAATAAAGTCTCAAAAATTTCATTTGCTTCTTTTGTCGCTCCTAATCTATAATACAATTCCATGTATTTCGGAGAATAGAAACTATAAGGTATTGTTTTATCTGGAACCATTGATAAGATCCAATCAAGCTTCTCTTTCGATAACTTAATCTTCTCATCATCACTATCAATTAAACCATCGATATATAATTTCTCAGAAAGTCTGTAAACATTGTTACGTGTATTTGCTCCAAATTTTCTGTATTCATCATCATAATAAACACTTTCGTCTTGCATTCCTCTGAAGGCAAACTTTTCAATGTTTTTCAACATTACCTCAGTGTTTACTTCACCTACGTCACCGTAAGTATCTGCAGGAATTGGAAGTAATCTGTACGTCATTCCTTCTAAGAACAAGTAACTTCTTAAATCCATATTGATTGTATTTGCAGAAGTATTGTTGAAGTAAATTGGACGTTCCCAGTTATTTGTAGCGATAAGGTCTAATAATGCAAGCTCATTTTTGAAAATATAAGTCTTGTCATTTTTCAACCTCCAAGCCATTTTAGGTCTTACTCTATCTTCCATACCTTTTGGAATGATACCACTGTTCACAACTTTAGCACTATCAACATCTAGGATGAAGATTCTAGATAAAAGTTTAGCTGTAGTTTGACCACCTTGTAAACCAACTTGAGTTCTAGGATTATTGGCTTCAACTGCTGCTAAATAAGCTTTTAAGTTAACACCATTTTGTCCTCTTTCTTCCTCTACTAATGGAATGTAATCGTTTTTACCTTCTCTATAGTTGTGGCTACTTATTGACAATGGTAATGGCTCAGATTCGTATTGCTTTTGTTTCATTTGATCCAAATACCAACCAGTACTGAAGTAACTTAAAACGGCTACTCTAACATCGGTTCTGAAACCTTCTACATTTTGTACATACCATAATGGGAATGTGTCGTTGTCACCACCTGTAAATAAAATTGCATTAGGAGCACAACTTGCTAATGTATTTCTTGCTTGATCTACCGAGTGATATCTATCTGAACGGTTGTGTCCTTCCCAGCCATCAGCTGCCATTAAACCAGGAACAATCATACTAATTAAAATACCTGCAATAACACCATTCATCCCCATCTTTTCAGATAAGAACTCTGCTAATGCTAAAGCACCCATGCCAATCCAAATTGCAAAAGCATAGAAGGATGCGGCATAAATATAATCACGCTCTCTTGGTTCTACTGGCGGTGAATTCAAGTAAACAACAAGTGCTACACCTAGTGTTAAGAACATAATAAGTACAACCCAGAAACTCTTTTGATCCCTTTTATAATGGAAAAATACACCTAATAGACCTAAAATTAGAGGCAAGAAATAGAAGTTTGTTCTTGCTTTATTTTTGGCTAATAATTCAGGAATATCGCTTGAACTATCAAATGGCGTAAGGTATCCTGCGTCTTTTTCATCACTTTCTCTACCTGCAAAGTTCCACATGAAATAACGTGCATACATGTGTCCAATTTGGTATCTAAAGAAATAAAAGAGGTTATTTCCAAAAGTAGGTTTTTTACCAGGTTCTATCCCTGCCCACTCTCTATATAACTGAGGGTGATGTCCTGTTCTAGAATATAAACGAGGGAATAACATCTTATCCTTTGATGCATAAACCGCTTTCGTTTTGTGATCATATACTTCGTAATAATCTTTACCGTTACGGCTTGCTTCACGGTATTTATCACCATCTTCTACAGTATCAACATGCTTTGAATCATATGTTGGCCCGTATAAAAGAGGACGGTCACCATATTGTTCACGCTTTAGATAAGATACATATCCTAATAAATCATCAGGCGCATTTTCATTGATTGGCGTATATTGATTTGAACGAACAAGTACTAATGTGTAACTCATATAACCTACTAAGATAAATGCAAATCCTAATAGCACATTATTTAGTGTTACCATTGATTTCTTTTGTGTAAAGAAAATACCGTATACTAAAGCTCCAATTAATGAGAATGAGAAAAATAAACCACCTGTACCAAATGACATTCCTAATGTATTGACAAAGATCTTATCGAATACAAAAGCAATAGATGGTAATCCCGGAATAACAATAATGATTACAGCTAAGATGATAGCTCCACCAATACCCATTGCGATGATTGTTCCTTTTAAAGAAATCGTATTAGGGTATTTCTTAAAGTAATAAATCATTGCCAAGGCGGGTAAACAAAGTAAGTTTTCTAGATGGACACCAATTGATAGACCAATGATATAGGCAATCATGATTAACCATCTATTAGATGCCGCATTATCTTCGATATATTCCCACTTAAGAATTGCCCAGAATACTAATGCAGTAATTGCTGATGACATTGCATAAACTTCAGCCTCAACTGCAGAAAACCAGAAAGTATCTGAAAATGTGTAGGCTAATGCTCCAACAGCTGATGAGCCAAATAATAATAATTTATCTTTTAGACCATATCCTTCTTTTTTAGGCTTAATGATTTTCATGCCTAACATGACAATCGTCCAATACAAGAATAGAATAGTCAGTGCACTCATAAACGCAGATTGGAAGTTGATCCACCAAGCTACTTTGAGTACATCACCAAATGCTAAAAATGAAAATAATCTGTTGATAAGTAAAAAGAATGGTGCTCCCGGAGGGTGAGGTACCATTAACTTATAAGACACAGCAATGAATTCACCACAGTCCCAAAAACTGGCAGTTTCTTCCATTGTAATAGTGTAGACAGCAAGTGACACCAAGAAAAGTGTCCAACCTACTAAATTGTTGATTCGCTTAAACTCGTTCATTTCGTTATGTTTTCCAATTGCCGAAATTAGGGTAAAATCTTTTCCAAAAGGACAAAAGAATTCTTTACCGTCATTATTTCTCCAATTATTGGTCTAGTTTTATATTTTTTAACATTAATTATTAATAAATACCTTCAGACTTTAAAAATCCAATAACATTTAAGTCTTCTAAATGATGTGCATGTAAGCCTGCTTGTTTTGCTCCTTCTACATGTTGAATTGAATCGTCAATAAAAAGTGTCGTTGCTTTATCTAAATTATTTTTCTCAATGACAGTTTCAAAAATACTTGGGTGAGGTTTACGATCTCCCATTTCAAAAGAGTAGTAAGCTTTCTCAAATAATTGTTTAAAATCTCCAAACTCTTCTCCTAATGTTTGGTCAACGATTTTATTAAAAGCATTGATATGAATTTCATTGGTGTTAGAAAGTAAAAATATTCTGTATTTACTTTTCAACTCTTTCAACATTTGCACTCTTTCAACTGGTAAATCTAAAAGCATAGCATTCCAAGCTTCATCAATTTGTTCGTCAGAAATAGGCTCATTTAATAAATCTCTTATTCCAAATCTAAATTCTTGAGAAGTGATGAATCCTTTTTCATAATCATCAAATAATGAAGTTTGCTGTTTCTTCGTATAAAAAGGTTCAACAGGTTTATTTAAAATTTCTGCGAATTTTTCTAATGTATTTTCGTATCTTAAGTTAAGAATGACACCACCCAGATCAAATATGATTGCTTCGTATTTCATTTTGTAACCCTCAAGTCAACTAATTATTAAAATCAAACTTGTTAGCATTGATTCAAAAGTCAATTTTTCTAACAAGTGAATATACTACTGTTTCTGAAAAATGAATAAATTTTTATTAACTCTACTCACTTTAAATCTCATTTTCTTCACTAATAGAATTGAAGCGCAGGATACAAAACCTGAGGAAAAAGAGGAAGAAAAAGAAGTTATTTTAGAAAGTTATCCCAATGATCATGAATTCTACAAATTTTATAAAGTAGACTCTGTAGAATATTCATTGAGCACTCCTTATCATGCTCTGCATACGCATTTAGATTTTTTAGAAGAGCAAAATTTCCATCCTGAAATCTCAGCAAAAGTTTTTTCAACCAGTGTCGGTAAACTAGAAAAAAGAATTGACTTAGCAGAAGAATTAGAACTAGTTTTTATCGGGAGAGGGATATATATCAATCAATTGGACGTTCCACTTGAAAAAGATTACATAGAAAAAAACACAGGTAGAAAAAGATTTATTGTCAGTAAAAAGCTTCCAGACATTTATTTAATTAAAGTCAATGGCTATTGGAGGTATTCTAACTATTCTGCTCGGAAGATTCATAAAATTTTCAAAGCTACTTTCCCGAGTTACTCGAGGAATGTCATTAAATATTTGTCCAAAATTGAATGGGGGAATAGACATATACTTGGTTTAAAAATATGGCAATGGTTATTAACAGCAGCTATTTTTGCGGGACTATACTTTGTCTATTATATCATAATATGGGTGCTTACCTTCATCATCAAAACATTTTTCACAAAAGAGGGTAATCAATACTTTATTAGCATTTTAATTTCAAAATTGAAACGCCCAGTGACAATTGGCATTTTGACATTAATGTTTTGGGGATTAATTCCACTGTTATTATTGAATAGTGATATAGCTTTTGGTCTAAATGTTATCTGTAAAGTAGTCGTAGGGTTGTGCATAGTGATTTTTATCTTTAGAACTTCTGATTTGATTGTATTAAAGGTCATGACACCGAATATTAATAGTACAAAAAGAAGATTTAATATTGATGCTCATTTAACACCTGTACTAAAGTCTTCATTACGAATTGTCGCTTTAATGATTGGCTTCTTAGTTTTCTTAAAATTACTAGGCTATAATATTAATAATATTGTCACTGGCATCTCATTTGGTGGTTTAATTATCGCTTTTGCGGCACAAGATACCGTGAAGAATTTCATTGGTTCTATTATGTTATTATTAGATAAACCATTTTCTGTGGGCGATAATATTGTTGTCAAAGGAAAATCTGGTGTAGTAGAAGAAATAGGGTTTAGAACAACTAAAATCAGAACGTTTAATGATTCATTAGTTAGTTTACCCAATAATTTAGCTGCGGATAATGATGTAGATAATTTAGGAAAAAGAGTTTCCCGCCGTTTCAATACAATGCTTGGTATTGAATATGGGACGCCAAGAGAAAATGTAAGAAAATTTATCAAAGGAATTCGACAAGCGATAGAGGATCATCCAACAACCAAAAAAGAAGGTTATCAAGTGAGGCTTTATCAATTTTCTGCCAGTTCGATTGATATTTTATTAAATGTATTTTTCCAAACGGATGATTATAATATTGAATTAGAAAGTCGAGAAGAGTTGATGTTCACCATTATGGAAATTGCCGATGCTACTAATGTTAGTTTTGCCTTCCCTTCTCAAACTGTATATTTCAATGATCACGAAAAAGAGCCTCCATCCTTTTATAATCCCAAAAAGAAAAATGACAAAGAGGGAGAGGTTTTACATGAAGATGATGAAAAAAATGAAGATATAGACGGAGAAAATGTAGATTAGAATAAAAGTGCTAAGGATTCAATCGTTAGCACTTTTCTTATGTCTTGAGAATGTTTATTTTTACTTTATAATTCACTAATTATCTTTTTAATCTAAAAAGAGTAACACAAACTTTTTCCTTTTGATGCTCAAGCAATTTATTTTTTTACTCTTATTTCTAATTACAAGTCAGATTTCTATTGCACAAGATACTTCATCCAAAGATGTAGTTTCAAGTTATCCTAATGATCATGTCTTTTATAATTTCAAAGAATTATCGGGAGTAGAATATTCACTTAGTTCTCCTTATCATACTATTCATACCCATTTGGATAATTTAGAAGATGGAAACTATCATGAAAATGTATCAGCTCAAGTTTTTCCTTTTGAGAATTTTGATTTAAAAGAACGTGAAAAATTAGCTGTAGAATTAAAACTCGTATTTGCTCAGAAAGGCATTTATATTAATTCTTATGATTACCCATTAGAGAAAAATTATATTGATCCTAAAACAAAAACGAATCGATATAGTATCAGTCCATCCTTACCAAATATATATCTGGAAAGGTTAAATAATGGACAATGGAAATATTCTGTTTATTCAACCAATCAAATTCACCGATTATTTGAAGAAACTTATCCTTCTTTTACCAGAGAATTGGTCGTTTACACTTCTACTTTACAACAAAATACAAGTAGATATTTTGGTATAAAATTATGGCAGTGGATTACAATCTTTGGCATTGTATTGATGAGTTATTTGTTTTATATCTTAAGTATTTGGTTTACAAAACAGATTTTACAAAGGATTTTCATCAGACTAAAACAAGAGCAATTTGCGAAGATTGTTTTGCCCAAATTAAGGAGACCGATTGCTGTTACTTTGTTGATGATGTTATGGAATTATATCACTCCTTTTCTATTACTTCCAAGTACTGTTTCTTATATATTAATACTCTGTGTTAAAGCAATCGGATGTTTTTATTTCTCCATTTTACTTTTCCATATCGCAGACTTATTAGTTATTAGGATTGGCTCTTTTTCGAATAGAAGTAAAACTTTGGATTCAAATTTACTTCCTATTCTTCGAGTTATTTTTAGAATAATTGCTCTTTGTTTAGGGGTATTAATCACTCTGTATTTATATGGATATAATATCACACATTTGGTTACTGGTATCTCTTTTGGAGGTGTTGCATTAGCTTTTGCTGCTCAAGACACTGTCAAAAATTTTATAGGATCTGTTATGCTCTTTACTGATAAACCCTTTGAAGTTGGTGACTGGATTGTTGTAAAAGGACAGGAAGGAATTGTAGAGGAAATTGGATTCAGAACAACAAGAATTAGAACTTTTGCGAATTCCGTAGTCAATATTCCTAATGGTTCTATGTCTGACAGTGACATTGACAATCTAGGGAAAAGACAATACAGAAGGTTTAAAACTTACCTTACCATTCCATATGGAACGCCGATAGAAAAGATTGAATTATTTGTTAAAGCTGTAAAAAAAGCAGTAGAAGACCATCCTACAACCAGAAAAGACTTCTATGAAGTAAGATTAAACAACTTTGGTGCTAGTGCTTTGGAAATATTGTTGTATATTTTCTTTGAATGTAAAGATTGGAGCGAAGAGCTGCAAGCTAGAGAATACATGATGATCAAAATATTACGAATAGCAGAAAGTATGGAAATTGAATTTGCATTCCCTACGCAAACTATTCACCTCTCTAAAGAAAAAACGGAAGACGAACAAGCACCTGAGATACCATAACAGATGAATAATTCGGAACAAACACCCAATATGACAACCCATAAAGAAGATCGCTTTAAAATTTTTGAAGAGGCTTATCAGGCAAGTGAAGTACCTACTTTTGGCTTAAATGAGGAAGGAAACATCGTATTCTGGAATGAAGCAATGTTAAACCTAACTGAATTTTATCCAGAAGAAGTGTTGGGTAAGCATTACGCTGATTTTGTTGAAATATTTCATTATGAGGATACATTCTCTTTAAATGGTCTTCTACAATGTTTGGCAGGTAAATTAAAAAATAGAAATGGTTTAGAGCATCAAATCAAAACTGGCGGTATCCCTGTATCATTTGGCACTACAGAACATGTATATTTGACTTTACAGAACATTACGAAGGAAACAATTCATGTCCAAGAACTGGTGAACGACAACATTCTAATGAAAGAATTATTTAGTTCATCACGAGAAATGGTCGTTGTTTTCAATCGTAAGGGTGTTATAAGTTTTGCTAGTGAACCTTTCAAAAATCTTGTGAAACTTACAGATATTCAACTTAAAAGAAAAACGTTTATTGATCTTGTTCCGAAATCAAATCGAACACGTTTATTAGTTGGGTTAAAGATGGCAGAAGAAGCTTATGATGAACATAAGATGGAATTAACTATTGAAAGTGAATCTCAAAAAAGAATCACAGATTGCCATATTTCTTATAAACCTGATTCTAAAAATTGTTATCGTCTTCATTTATTTGATATTACTGACAAAAAAAGAAAGGAATTAGAGCAAGAAGTCAGTATTACATTTGCAAAGCTATTACAAGAGAACCTTAAAATTCAAGAGCTGTACGAAAAGGTTTATTTGGCCATGAAATTAGTCGTAGACATGGATAGTTTTCTATTGCTACGTCTGAAGCTAAATTCCAATAACATGTACATTCCTTTTCATAGTACAAATACAAAAGATTTAACGAAAGGTGAAGTAATTCCTGCTAGTGAATTTGCTTTAAAAATGGCTACAGTACTTAACAGACCAATGTTTATGTACAGAGAAGTCATAGAAAATCTAGCCAAACAATACGATATAAAACTCATCAATACGCCTGAGATTTGGATGGGATTACCGTTAATTTCCAATAACCAAAAAATGGGAATGATCGTGGTTCAATCATTTACAGATCGAAAAGCATTCAGTAAGCCGGATTTAAATCTTTTTGACCTTGCTACAGGAATTTTGGCTGCAGCAATTATAAGAGATCAAAGTCAACTAAAAGTAAGAGCACAAAGAGCACAACTTGAAGCTATTTTTGAAAGTGGCTCTCAAGCCATTTGGACATTTAATAAAATGGGTGTTATTACAAGGTTTAATCAACAATTTGCGGAATACATCAAACTCTATTCGAATGTAGAATTGATGCCAGGTATGTTATTAAACAATGTCATTCCGTTTACACCAAAATTTGAAGAACATTGGGATGAAATATTAAGAAGAGTTTTTGAAGGAGAGTCCATTCAATTTGAATATAAATTTAAAACCATAACAGGTAGTGAACAATGGCATGCTATTTCACTAAATCCTGTAAGAATGCAAAGTGGAGATGGTGAAATTATTCAAGAAATAGCTGGTGTAACGCAAGATATTACACAGCGTAAGAAAATGGAACTTCATATTGCGGATAGTGAAGAACTCTTCCGTAATATTTTCGAAACACTTCAGGATGTTTATTTCAGAACAGATTTGAACGGTATTTTCACCTTAATTTCTCCATCTGTAAAGGAAATGCTTGGTGTTGAGCAGACAGACATCATTGACAAGCATGTTACAGAATACTACGTCTCTGAATCTGATTTATCAAGGTTAATGAAAGTCCTTGCTGTAAAAGGAGCTGTGAAGAACCATGAAAGTATCGTTCGTAATAAAAATGGAGAAGTTCGTTATATCCTTTCCAATTTTAGATTAATCTATGATAAGAAAAAACAACCTGTAGGAGTGGAAGGTTTGGCTCGTGATATTACACCTATCAAACAATCTGAACATGAGTTGCGCGAAGCAAAAGATTTAGCAGAAAAATCATTAGAGGTTAAGCGTCAATTCTTATCCAATATGTCACACGAAATCCGAACTCCAATGAACGGTGTGATTGGAATGGTTGATTTATTGACGACTACCAAATTAAGTCAAGAGCAGAAAAAATATGTCTCTACGATTAAGAGGTCTTCAGAAATCTTATTAAATATTCTGAATGACATTTTGGATCTATCGAAAATCGAGGCTGGTAAAATGGAATTACGTCCATTACCGATTGATATTCGTGTCACTATTTCCAAATTAATTGCCTTATTTAATCAGAATGCAAAAAATAAGAATACAGAATTATCAGCTTCAATTAGTGAAAGTGTTCCAAAAGTAATTTTAGCTGATGAAACTCGTTTGCTTCAAATTCTTTCTAACCTGACTTCAAATGCAATTAAGTTTACTGAAAATGGAAAAGTGACGATTAACGTCAATGGAGTCCAGAAATTTAATGGAATTTATACCTTGATGTTTGATGTTATAGATACAGGTTGTGGAATTTCAAAAAATGGACAAGAGCAACTTTTCAAACAATTTAGTCAAGTAGAAGATTCTTATAATCGAACCAAAGGTGGTACAGGTCTTGGTCTATCAATTTCTCAAGAGTTGTGTAATATGATGGATGGAGATATTGGTGTAGAATCAGAATTAGAAAAGGGAAGTACTTTCTGGTTTACAATTGAAATTAAAGAAGTAAACCACTTGCCTCCTACCAATACATCTATTGAAAAAGACGATCTCTCTTCCACTATTATCCGAAATTTACAACCAAATGTACTCGTTGTGGATGACAACAGTGTCAATGTAATGGTTGCTGAAAGTATTTTGAAAAAAGCAGGTTGTAAAACAACATCTGCAAATAGTGGTTTCAGAGCTATTGAATTGTTGGAAAATGGTCAGGAGTATGATATTATCTTTATGGATATACAAATGCCAAAGATGAATGGTATGGAAACTACACAACGTATTCATACAGAGTTTCCTGAGCTTCATACACCTATTATTGCTATGACTGCATTTACGTTGGTAGAAGAGCAAAATGAATTTATCAAAGCCGGTATGGATGGGTTCCTACCAAAACCTATTAAAGCTTTTGATTTACTGAATAAGGTAGAAGAATTAATGAGTAAATCTTCTAAAAAACCGGAAGAGATAAAAAATATTGAGGAAGTAGAACCTGTTGAAATTGTTGATGAAGAAATAATCACAGAGGAAACGATCACTGTTGATTCTGATGAACCAAGAACAGATCAAGTTAAAGATAAACATGGTCATATCATCATTGACTATGCAGTTACTGCTGAATTAGCAAAGTATGGTGGTGTAGAATTGATACAGCTTTCTTTTGAAGACTTTTTTAATGAAGGAGATGAATTAATTCATGAGTTAGTGGAAGCGAAAACAGCAGGTGATATTGAAGGTATTCGTTCGATTATGCATACTTTTAAAGGTACTGCCGCAACACTAGGAATGGTTAAATTATCAGAAAAAGCAAAGCATTCAGAACAAAAATTAAAAACGGAAGATACTACGAATATGGATAATGACATTGATGATGTTTTCTCTTTATATAGTGAAATTAAATCAACTATCATGAATAATTTAGGAGAATAATAGAATCTTGAATATCTTCACATTAGTATTACAACGTTAAATAATGTTTAGTGCGAAACTATTACCGTACTGCTAACGTTTTCCTAAGAACTTAATTAATTACTATCGAAACTATTATGAAAACTATAAAAAAGACTATTGGTCTATTTTCGCTTGCTTTAGGGTTAATGTTGATTTTGTCTCCCGAAACAAAAGCGCAAGACCTTGAAAAAAGAAAATCAATTCTAATAAGTAAGGATTGGACAATTACTGAAGTAAGAAGAGAAAAATTGTCTGAACAAGAAACTTATGCATTAGATGAAGGAAACACACTTCATTTTTCAATCGACAAAAAATTTGGTTTTAAAAATAATACCAATGAATATTTAGCTGGAAAATGGATTATGGGTTCAAAAAAAGAATTACTGCTTACACATGGTAAAGGAGATGGTTCTAGCGATACAGCTTCATCGCGCTTCAAAATTGTTAGCATATCAGAATCTAAAATAGTGCTTAAAAAGCTTGACAAACCTCGAGGTAAGTTTGTCCTACAATAACAAAACAATTACATTAATTACAATATATACTAAAAATGAAATTTACTAAGAATCTTACAATCGCTGTCGCAATCCTTTCATTATTATTTGCTGGTGCATGTTCAAGATCAGTTACACGTGTTGATCCTAACACAACAATTGATTTAAGTGGAAGATGGAATGACTCAGATTCTAAGCAAGTATCAAAAGATATGATTTCAGATGTTATGAGTCGTCCTTGGCTTGCTAACTTTGAAAATGCAAATAATAAAAGACCAGTTGTTATTGTTGGTGGTGTAATCAATAAAAGTCACGAACATATTGAAGCTGATAACTTCATTAAAGATATCGAAAGAGAATTTGTTAATTCTGGAAAAGTAAGAGTTGTTGAAAACGATCAGTTCCGTGAGCAAATTCGTGCTGAACAACAATCTCAACAAGCAAATGCTTCTGAGGAAACTCAAAAGAGAATTGCTCAAGAGTTAGGTGCTGACTTCATCATGTTTGGTACTATCAATTCTACTGTTGATGAATTGAAAAAAGAAAAAGTTGTCAATTACAAAATCAACTTAGAATTAGCTGACTTGGAAAGTACTGAGAAAGTTTGGATCGGTGATAAAGAAATCAAGAAATACATCAAAAACTAATTTGATGTGAACGATATTCACCTCCCTAGGGTTACTTCTAGGGAGGTTATTTTATTTTTAAGAAATAAGTAAACCAACCAACATACTGTTTATCTACAACTCTCGATTAGTATGAATTATCGAATTTATCTCTGTACATTACTCGTTTTTGTTGTGTATGCTTGTGCGCCCACCTTTTATGAAAAGACGTATGAGTTTAACAAAGCCCTAGCAGATGGAAACTATGATCAGGCTGCTGTAATGATGGAGTCTAGTAAAAAAATGGCTACTGGTAGATTAGAATTTCTGTATTTAGTCAACTCAGGAATGGTTGCTTCATTACAAGAAAAATTTGATTACAGTAATCAGATGTTCCAAAAAGCTGACAATTTCATTGAAGATCATAAAAAAAGTGCTGTTGAAACTGGAGGTGCACTTTTATTGAATCCCAACTTATCTACATATGAAGGTGAAGACCATGAAAAATTAATGGTCAATTACTTTAAAGCTTTAAACTATTTAGAACTTAAAAAATATGACGATGCACTAGTAGAGTGTAAGCGTATGAATCTCGCATTAAACAGATTAAGTGATAAATATAAATCTGATAAAAAATATAAAAAAGACGCTTTCATCCATGTTATGATGGGGATTATTTATGAAGCGTTTAATGACCCTAATAACGCTTTTATTGCCTATCGAAATGCTTTAGATATTTATAATAATGACTATAGCCGTTTGTTTAAAATGAAAGCTCCCAAACAATTACAATATGATTTAGTGAGAACTGCTCAAGAAACAGGGCTTTGGGATGATGCTAAAAAATATGCAGATGAATTTGGGATAGAAGTACCGAAAGAAGACGATTATGCTAACCTAGTCCTATTATGGAATAATGGTATGTCTCCGGTAAAAGCGGAATGGGGTGTCAACTTTGCTATTGTAAAAGGTAGTAATGGATGGGTTACGTTCGTAAATAAAGAGTATGGATTAAGCTTTCCTTATTATGCTGGAAAAGATGAACTTTCTGTGACTTGGATTAGAGCTGTTTTCCCAAAATATGTTGAAAGAAAAAGCTTCTATACTGATGCTGTGTTAATGGATAGTACAGGGCAAAAATATAACATGTCTTTTGCTGAAGATATTAATGCTATTTCTTTTAAAGTATTAGAAGAAAGAATGTTACTTGAATTTAGTAAAACATTATTAAGAGTAGCCATCAAACAAAGTATTGCTGCTAAGGTTTCTCAAGAAAATGAAGGTTGGGGTGCTGCTTTAAGTATTTTAGGTTCAGCTACAGAATCTGCAGATACACGTTCATGGCAATCACTCCCAAAACATATTTCGTATTCAAGAATCCCATTAAAGAAGGGGCAAAAAACAATTGAAGTTGTGTTAACCAACTTAAAAGGAGGAAAAGAAAGTAGAACAATTGAACTTCCTGAATTCTATAAAGGAGAAACAATTGTTTTACCTTATTATACTTTAACTTCTTTTGATGCTCAAGCAACTAGAGCATATTAGAATTTTAAAGAAATCATTTGAAAAAGCCTTTAGAATCATCAGTATTTTAAAGGCTTTTTTGTGTCTAAAAATGCCTTGCTTATCTTCGTGGTCTACTTTTTAATTTATAGACATGAGTATCTCAGCAATTCAAAGTTTAGGCGTCTTACTTTTTTATATCGTATTATTATCAGTGATTACTTATTTCACCAATAAGAACACTACCCCACTTTCATTTTTCAATGGTAATAAAAATTCTCCATGGTATGCCGTAATGTATGGAATGATTGGAACAACCTTATCCGGGATTACCTTTATTTCATTGCCAGGGATGGTAAAAAATGCTTCATTTAGTTATTTACAAATGAGTATTGGTTACATTTTAGGATACATTGGAGTAGCTTATATCTTAATGCCTTTATATTATAAATATAATCTTATTTCGATATATGGGTATTTGGAAAAAAAACTAGGAAATAGTGCTTACAAAACTGGAGCCTCCTTTTTTATACTTTCAAGAGGTTTTCAAGCAGCTGGTAAGTTGTTTATTATGGCTACTGTTTTGCAGACCTTTATTTATACTCCTTTTGGAATTCCCTTCTCAGTTAATGCTTTTATTTTATTATTGATAATTGCTTTATATACCTTAAAAGGAGGAATAAAAACAGTTGTATGGACAGATACTCTTCAGACAACATTTATGTTGGGAGCAGGTTTTCTTACTCTACATCTTATTTCCTCACAAATGGATTTATCGATCGCAGAGATTTTTGATAATGCAGTTGAAAATACAAATTATACGGATGTTTTTGTTTGGAATATAGATGCTCCTAATAATTTCTGGAAACAATTTATTTCAGGGGCATTTATAGTTATTGTAATGACAGGTCTAGATCAAGATATGATGCAAAAAAATCTAACGATTAAGACCTTAAAAAATGCTCAGAAAAATATGGTTCTATTTAGTTTAATTCTGCTTGGAACAATTACTTTATTTCTAGTATTAGGTGTTTTTCTATATCAATATGCCAATTTCATTGGACTTGAATTACCTGCAAAATCAGATCAACTTTTTCCTTTAATTGCTCAACAAAAGCTAGGATTATTTGGTGCTATCATCTTTTTATTGGGAGTAACTGCTGCTGCATTTTCTAGTGCAGATTCTGCTATTACATCACTTACAACCTCCGTATGTATTGATATTTTAGGCTTAAAACAAGAAAATATCAACATCAAAAAAAGACAACAAGTGCATATGGGAATAGCACTTTTACTCTTTATTTTAGTAGTTATATTTAATGCACTAAATAATACCAATGCATTAGATACGATCTTAAAATTAGCAACTTATACTTACGGTCCTTTATTAGGTTTATTCATTTTTGGGATAGTTTTTTCATCAAAAAGAACACCTAAATACGCTCCTTATATTTGTATTATATCACCTATAATCAGCTATTTAATTCAATATTATTCTACTGAATTATTGAATGGATATAAATTCGGTTATGAATTACTATTGATTAATGGTCTTCTAACTTTTGTAGGCTTATTATTTACATCAAAAAGTGAAAAATAATCAAAATACAACGCTTATAACATTCATTAAGTGAAATTAAATTAAAACCACGTTTAGAGTTTGACACAATGGTCTAAAAATTCGTCTTATTAAGTAGAACAGGATGGTAAATTTTTATCTACACTAAAATTCATTCTGAATAAACATACAAATAAAGGTCTCTACTTATTTCTCGAATACCATGAAGTCAATCATATTACTTATAACGATAGGTACAATTGGGATTTTAGCTTACAATGCTATTTTCATCAATTTGAATATCGCTAATTTTAAACCTCCAAAAGAAGTTTCTTTAGATGATTTAGCTTATACGAATACATCTAGTTATCCTTTCATTCAGGGAGTAAATCAAGATATATCCCAAGTAATCATTGGAGCCAAAGGAGAATTTGATAATTTATATATTAAAGTAAATAGTGAAAATTATCTCAAGGTTTTAGACATAAGGTGCAATCAAAAAGTGATTAATGCAGCGGATGAAAATGAATCCACAAAGAATATTAATTTAGTCGGATTATATTTCCCTGTTGATAATAAAAAATCAGCACTTTTAAATTTAAAAAATCTACTTAATCAAAATTTACAAGATAAAGGTTATTATTCAATTGATATTGCAATGAGTAATCAAAATGATAGCAATGGACAACCTATTATCACTGTAAAAAAGATTTTAGTCAAAGTTGTTTAAATCTTAAAGGATATAAAAAGGCCCTTGTTCTGACAGTAGAACAAGGGCCTTATTGCTTATTTCAATGTTGACATTGGTGTGGATAATGCTGGATTATCTTTTAAAGCACCAACCACTTTTTTGTACTCTTTATTTGGTTTTCGTGAAGCGCATAATACTTTCACTTCAACTCCGTCAATTTGTTGCTCAGCAATAATCACTGTTTTATCTGCAACGTAAATTGTTTTATTTTCATCTTCAAAAGTCAGCATAAAATGTACTTGACTTTCTTTTTCTAAATTTTGAATAAGGTAAGGTACTTCCTCCATAGTAGGAGCACTTGATAAAGAAACTTCTCTTTTTCCTTTATCTAATTCTGAAGCTTGAATAGACAATGAAAGTAACGTTATTACAAACATAGCAATCAACGTTGTAGCAGTGGATTTATTCATAGTTTTTTATTTAAGTTCTATCCACTTTTACGTATTACAGTTACATTTCAGTGATCATTTTTAGTTAATGCCTTTTAATTGATTTGCCAATATTCCTTAATACTTCTAAAGTTTTCATTTCACCAAAAGAGTGAATTTGCAAAGCATAAAACGCAATGATTCTGTCCATAAGATACCTTCTAAGTTGAAGGTTGAAAGAAGGTGCATTTTGATAATCAGTTTGAATTAATTGATTTATAGCTTGAATGGTTACTTCATCATGATGAGCAGAAACCTCTGTTTCATCCAATAACATTTTTCCATCATGAATTCCTATTCCTAAAAAATGGCTTATCCTCAACATAAATTGTAAAGTGAAGCAATTCCACTTTTCCTTCATTTGATCGAGTGTTATTAAACTTTCTTCTAAAAATATAAACAACTCAGGATTACCTACTTCATCCTCTTTTAATACTT
The DNA here is from genome assembly GCF_056161045.1 of Flammeovirga sp. AWQ4_249. Lineage (NCBI taxonomy): Bacteria > Pseudomonadati > Bacteroidota > Cytophagia > Cytophagales > Flammeovirgaceae > Flammeovirga > Flammeovirga sp. AWQ4_249. Next base: position 15,175 of record NZ_JBSWYJ010000040.1, on the reverse strand, counting down.
TCTCTAAAAACTCTGTCAAGAAAGTGAGAATCATACTTTTTTGAGGTTGAATACGAAAAGACAGTAAAGGGTGACTCACGCTAACCTCCTTGATCATTTGTAAGTTTTTATTGGGTTGTTCATAAACTTGAATTTCTAATAAATTTAAGGGTTGATAAAATGACGCTTTATTTTTTTTCTTACTGAAAGCACCTTTGATAATATAATCTCTTCTCCCAAACTCTTTGGTGTAAATATGAACAATCAATGAAGATTCTTGAAATCTTACACTACTTAATGTTAATGCTTTTGTTTCCGCAATCATATTTTTTAAAAGTGACTAGTTTGAAGTTAACTTAATCTATTAACTTTGTATAGAGAATAAAATTTAAACCAATTTACTTCTTTAAACTAAGAAAGTTCAAAAACGTTTATGATACCTCAGGAAACCGTAGATGAAATAAAAAGAACATTAGACATTGTTGAAGTTGTCGAGGACTTTGTTACCCTAAAGAAAAAGGGAAAGTCTTGGATAGGACTCTGTCCATTTCATGTAGATAGTTCTCCGAGTATGTATGTTACTCCGAGCATGAATCTCTACAAGTGTTTTTCATGTGGTGCCTCTGGAGATGCCATCAAATTTGTTCAAGAGAAAGAAGGCCTTAGCTATGTTGAAGCCTTAAAATACTTGGCCAATAAGTATGGTATCAAGATCATTGAAAAGAAACGTTCTCCTGAAGAAGAGGAAAAACATAAACGAAAAGAGAGTATTTACCTTACCATGAATTATGCTAAGGAATTTTACATGCGTGTCATGCAAACTTCCGATGAAGGCAAATCATTAGGTTTGGGATATTTTAAAAATCGAGGATTTTCTGGTGATACCATTAATAAATTTGATTTAGGGTACAGTCTGGATTCATGGGATGCTTTAGAAAAAAGTGCTATTGAAAAAGGATATACTGAAGAAGCATTAGAACTTGCTGGTCTTCGATCAGAAAATGATAAAGGAAAGAAATATGATCGATTTAGAGGTAGAGTAATGTTTCCTATTCATGATCTTTCAGGTCGTGTGATAGCTTTTGGTGCTCGAACATTAAAAAAAGATGGAAAACCAAAATATCTCAATTCTCCAGAAACAGAAATTTACCATAAAAGTGATGCTTTATATGGTATTTATTATGCAAAAGATGCACTGAGGGTAAAAGACCGCTGTTATTTAGTGGAAGGGTATACTGATGTTATATCATTACATCAAAGTGGAATTGAAAATGTTGTAGCCTCTTCTGGTACTGCATTAACCGAAGGTCAAATCAAACAAATTAAGCGTTTCACTAATAATGTAACAGCTTTATTTGATGGAGATGCCGCTGGTTTGAAAGCTGCGATCAGAGGTGTAGATATGCTTCTTGAGCAAGGTTTGAATGTACGTGTTGTTCGATTACCTGAAGGTGAAGATCCTGATAGCTATTGTACTAAGTTAGGTAGCGAACAATTTTCTAAATATTTAAAAGAAGAAGAAACTGACTTTATTCTTTTTGCCGCTAAACTTTATAATGAAGAAGCTAAAAACGATCCATTAAATAAAGCGGAAAAAGTAAGAGAAGTTTTAAAAAGTATTGTAAAAATTCCTGATACCATTCAACAGGAAATTTTTATCAAGGAATGTGCGAGTGTTTTTGATATCTCTATTGAAGGCTTAATTAAAGAGCTTAATGCACTTAAGCAAAGAGAAATCGAACGTATTGAAAAGGAAAAAAATAGAGGACGTAGGCCTTATGAGAATCCTCAAGGTGGGTCTATGGGTGGTTATTCGAATATTCCTCCAGATTTACCTCCTCCTTCTATTACTCCAACCCAAGATGATTTCCAACATATACCTCCGCCTCCAATGGAAGATATGGGTTATGGAGTACCACCTATGGAAAATCAACCTCCCTTACCTCCATTAGGTGAGCAAAACATTCCTGCTCAAGTTCCAGAAACTCCTACTACAAAAAGGTTGTCTAAATTAGGTATCCATGAAGAAGAGTTTATTCGAATACTTTTATTATTTGGTGGTGAACTTGTAGATGAAGAAGTGGGTTATATCTACGAATACCTTTTCAATGAACTTGGAGATATGATGTTGGAAGAAGAATTCTGCCAGCAACTTTTAGTGGATTACAAAAATGAAACTGCTATGGGTGAAATACCATCCTTACATTTCTTTCAAGAAAAGTACAGTAGTGAGAATGACCGTAAGCAGCTACAAAGAATCATTAAAGCAGATAAAGATAAATCTCCAAGTGAAGAGTGGTTCAAAAGACATAGAATTGTTATCCCTAAAAAGGATGAAAATATAGGAAAGTTAGCCTACAATACATTATTGCATTACAAAATGTCATACATTTCAGACTTAATTGAGCAATGTAATGAAGGTTTAGAACTAGCTGAAAAAGAAGGAAATGACGAAAAATTAATGGAAGCTTTTCAATTATTATCGTTATTAATTGAACAAAGAAAAGAGATTGCACGAATATTGGGTATAACTATTAAGTTCTAAAACTATCTTTTTTTTATTATTTCTTCATTTCCACATGAATTGATTTTATATTTATAATTAGTGCGAAGATATTGTGTTCCGGCATACTGTCTCTGTTTACTTAGATACAAAAATAAATTACATAATATATCAATGAGTAATTATCAACTTTCTCATTTGGATGAGTTAGAAGCAGAAGCTATTTACGTATTACGTGAGGTTTTTGCTCAATTCCAAAACCCAGCATTACTTTTTTCAGGAGGTAAAGACTCTATTTGCGTTGCACATTTAGCTAAAAAAGCTTTTTATCCTGCTAAAATTCCTTTTACATTTTTACATGTTGACACAGGTCACAATTTCCCTGAGACGATTAAATTCCGTGATGATTTAATTGAAAGCTTAGGTGTTCGTCTTGCTGTAGGTTCTGTACAAGAAGCTATTGAAGACGGTAGAGTTGTAGAAGAAACAGGAGCAAATGCCAGTAGAAATAAATTACAAATTACTGCTCTATTAGATACTATCGAAGATGAAAACTTTGATGTTTGTATTGGTGGTGGTCGTCGTGATGAGGAAAAAGCAAGAGCAAAAGAACGTTTCTTCTCTCATCGTGATGAATTTGGCCAATGGGACCCTAAACATCAACGCCCTGAGCTTTGGAATTTATTTAATGGTAAATATAATCCAGGTGAACACTTCAGAGCTTTCCCAATTTCTAACTGGACTGAGTTTGATGTTTGGCAATATATAATGCGTGAGAATATCGAAATTCCATCTTTATATCTTGCTCATGAAAGAGAAGTAATCTGGAGAGATAATACTTGGCTTCCAATGTCAGAGCATATTGTGTTAAGAGACGGTGAAAAAGTCGAAAAGAAAAAGATCCGTTTCAGAACATTAGGTGACATTACAATTACAGGTGGTATAGAATCAGATGCTGATACTATTGATAAAGTAGTCAATGAAGTATCTGCAATGCGTCAGACTGAACGTGGTAACCGTTCGGATGATAAGCGTTCTGAAACTTCTATGGAAGACCGTAAGAAAGAAGGTTATTTCTAAACATTAAGCTAAAGACATTAAAAGTGGAAATATTAAGATTTACTACAGCAGGTTCAGTTGATGATGGAAAAAGTACATTAATTGGACGTTTATTATATGATTCAAAGTCAATCTTTGAAGATCAATTAGATCAAGTATCAGAAACATCTAAAAGAAAAGGATTAGAACATGTAGACCTTTCTCTTTTAACTGATGGCCTAAAAGCAGAAAGAGAGCAAGGTATTACAATTGATGTTGCTTACCGTTATTTTGCTACTCCTAAGCGTAAATTTATTATTGCTGATACTCCTGGCCATATTCAATATACAAGAAACATGGTAACAGGTGCTTCAACTGCCAATTTAGCATTAATACTAGTTGATGCTCGTAATGGATTAGTTGAGCAAACACATCGTCACGCAATTATTGCTTCATTATTACAAATCCCTCACATGATCGTTTGTGTGAATAAGATGGATTTAGTGGATTATAGTGAAGAAAAATTTGAGCAGATTCAAAAAGAATTTAGAGAGTTTGCTGCAAAACTAAATCTCAAGGATATTCGTTTTGTTCCAATTTCAGCTTTAAAAGGTGATAATGTGGTAAACAGATCAGAAGAAACTCCTTGGTATAGTGGTGAAACTTTACTACATACTCTAGAAAATATCTACATCAGTAGTGATAATAATTATATTGACCCTCGTTTTGCAGTTCAAACTATTATTCGCCCTCATTCTGATGAATTCCACGATTTCAGAGGTTATGCGGGTCGTATAAATTCTGGTGTCTTCAGAGTAGGTGATGATATTCTTGCACTACCTTCTGGATTCACTTCTAAGATTAAGAAAATCTACAAAGGAGAAGACGAACTAAAAGAAGCATTCCCTCCTCAATCAGTTACTATTACTCTTGAGGATGATATAGATGTATCTAGAGGAGATATGTTAGTTCGTCCAAATAACCAACCACAACAGACACAAGATTTAGATGTAATGTTATGTTGGATGGATGACCAACCACCTCGTCCTAGAGCGAAATACATTTTGATGCATACTACCAATGAAGCAAGGTGTATGATTAAGGATATTACTTATAAGATGAATATTAATACCTTAAGTCGTATCGAAGGTGATAAAACACTAAATATGAATGATATCGCTAGAGTTCAAATTAGAACTACCAAACCTATTCTTTGTGACCCATACAAGTCCAATAGAATCACAGGTTCATTGATACTAGTGGATGAAGCTACAAATAATACAGTGGCTGCTGGTATGATTCGTAGAGATAAATAATTTTATCTTAAAAATAAAAAATAGGCTATCCCATTTATTTAAGATAGCCTATTTTGAATTTTATAGTCTAGTTGATTTTTTGAGTATTAACTTCTCTGAAAATTTCAACTTTTGGTAAATCATTTGGAATATTCACTTCACTAGGTAGATTATTCATATCAATACCAGGATTATAATGCTCAAACAATCTTTTCGAAATGTTATTTTCCTTTAAGATTTTATCTAGCTCAGCTTTATTACTTATTGAATATGAACTGTAGCTCGCAAAAACTTCTTGGCTCACCCAGATATCTCTATAATATTCATTTTTCTCTTCTATAATCTTCGAATCTGAGAAATATAATATTTCTGTACCATGAATCTGTCCTGATTTGTAAGGAGTAACTCTATAAACTGCACCACTTTCTAAAAACTCAGTTCTATCACCTTCAAGTCTATCATTATGGTAAGTATACGTATACCCTTTATATACTTGATCACCTGACCAACTTGAATAATATTCTGTCACCAAGCCTTCTTTATTACCATTGACATAATTAACGATGGCTAATGTATCACCTTTATCACTAAATGATATCTCTTGTTTCACTAAGCCATTGGCGTATAAAGTTTTTGAAGATATTTTACCGTCTTCATTATAATACTCATCAGACATTTTAGTATCAAACTCATAAAACTCTTTGTTATATACATAAGGCTTATTTTCGTCATAAGTAAATTGATAGTTATTACGTACACCTACTCTTTGACCTGCAAGATATTCTCCTTCTTCTTCTATCGCTCCATCCTTATTATATTCTTCATAATGTCCTTCTAATTGGTCATTTTTATAACTATAAACTGATAATTTGTAGAATGAGTCCGCCTCTTCATCAGACCAAGCCCAAGAATCATTTCCATATTTAACTGCTAAACCATTTCTTTGATTATGTTGATAATCTTCCACTAGAATTACCCTACCCAACGAATCAAACTCTTTCGATTTTCCATGTTTCTGACCATTTAGAAATTCTTCGGTCATATATAATTTATAGTTTGCATCAACCCTTGCTCCCCAAAAATCTGAATGGTCTACATATTTCTTTCTGACTCCATTCATTTCCCCAAAGGCCCAAGTTGATTCTTCTGTCACTCTACCAAGAGTATCAAAAATTGTTGATATTCCATGGAGGTGTCCATTTTTAAATTCTTGTTCTTCGTTAAGATATCTTTTTCCTGATTGAGTGAAATAATAATTTTCTCTCTTTCCTTCAATATTTCCATCAACATAAGAATAAATAGAAGTAGTATCTCCTTTTTCATTGAAATCTAGTGCTTGACCATGTCTTAGTCCATTTTTAAAATGCTGTAAAGAATTCATATAATATACCTTTTCATCATTTTCTCTTTTGTAACAAGAGTAAGCTTTAACCTCTCCTTCTAAAGCATTAAAGCTATAAAAACCTTCTTCACCTAAATAAGATCCAAAATCACTGTTGTAATAAAATGATTGAAAAGCACCATGTTTTTGACCATTTGAATACTCATAAATAGACATTACATCCCCATCCTCTCTGAAAGATGTTTCCGTACCGTTTAAGTCTCCTTTCTTATAATGAGATACCTTATATAAGTAAGCTCTAGCACTATCAACACTGTAATAATATTCCTTTCTTTCTCCTTCTATCTTATTGTTTACATAAACACAGCTATCACTTAGAAAGTGTTCACCGTTGTCCGCAATAGAATAGAACTTATAGACACCTTCTCTTTTATTATCCTTAAAGTTTTCAATTGTTTCTATTTGTCCATCTTCAAAATAAACTAAATACTCACCCTCATTTGATCCATTTACAAAATGATCAATGGTATGTAATTGCCCATTCTCATAGAAACTTCGGTTTGTTCCATGATAGTTACCATTCACCAGATTATTCTCTGTTTCAACTTTACCATTTGGATAATAAAATATTTCCTTACCTTCTACTAAGTCACTGACAGTAGTATACTGATGTCTGATATAGTCATTTCCTGAAGCATTCACTGCATAAACGGCTACTTCTTCACGGTTTTCATTTGGAAAGTTTTGAATTTTTTTATTTAGAGAACCATCTTCATTTCGATAGATAGACTCTCCTATAATGTTTTCCCCTTCATAAGTAAAACGTGCTTGCTCAATACCATTTTTATAATACATCAAAAACAGCCCTTCTACTTGTGCTTTTTTGACTCTTGCTTTTAATGCCAATTCGCCAGAATGATAATAACCTAAGACTTCTCCAGTTTGTTCCCCATTAATATAAGGTACTTTGTAATAGATTTCATTTGTAATTTCATAAGCATAGCCATCTAAAACCAAAGAATCTCCAACATACTTTTTTAAACCTTTTAGCGTATCGGTATTAAAAATATAGTATGTTTCACCACTGATCTTTTTCTTTTTGTTATGCTTTGCTGTTTCGAAAAATTCATAAGGTAGGTCTATCAAATTTGTTTGAGCATAGCTCGGTCCAAATAGAGTAAAAAGTATTAAGGTAAATAAGTACTTCATAGTATTTAAAAGATTCTAAAAAATTGAGGTAAAAAATGAATAATTGAATATCTGTAAATATATGGATAAATAATAGGAATATGTGACGAAGGTTTAAAACCTTTAATGATTCAACTTCGTATTGAAAATTGCATTATTGAAATTTTAAACTTCACTAAAGCACTTAAAATCAATAGCTAATATAACTAAATCATGAAACTTACGTAAGATACTAGTAGAACCCTCCGAATTATTTTCTCTTTCATTTCCATTATTATAAGATCTCTTACCATGAAAACTACCAAAGTTGCCCTTATTATACCTCTATTTGATGCTATTCCTGAATATTTTGACCTATTTTTAAATCAATTATCTTATCAAAGAAATATTGATATTCTTATCCTGACTAATCAAAGCTTAGAAAAGTATCAACTCCTTCCACATCTTGAAACAAAAGAAATCGAAAAACCTATTGATCTCAAAAAACTTATTAAAGAAGATTTTGATTGGTTTATCTCAACACGTACCTACTGGTCAATTGGAAATGTTAAATACCTTTATGGTAACTTATACAAGTTTGTACATCAATTGACAAAGAATAATCCTAATCAATTTGAATTGAAAGGTAATCAAGAATCAATGCTATTTTACAAGAGTATTCCTACTGATAATACAGAAAAAGTAAGTTTGAGTAAAGCTGAGTTGACACTTAACGGTGATAATATAATTTCATTCAATCAAGGACGAATATTTAATTACTATAACCGAAAAAGTTTTGCTTTTATGGACATCGATAATGTGTTAAAAAATCAACATATTACAAACCCTAATTGGAAAGAAGCTCCTGTTAAGTTTTTTCTATCTGAAAGTGGCTTTTATACTGAAAAAGAATTTAGGACAAACAATTTGGCAAATATCCAACAGAAGATTAAAACAAAGGGATTACGATATTTTTTCTCTATTCGTCATTTCATCAAAAAGTCTATTAATGATGTAGAAGTTGTGTCTCAAAAAGAACAGAAAGCATCTTAATCTTCATTAAATTTATTATTCTTTGGCTTGTTATCCCTTTTTTATAGAATTGGCAGATATTTTGAACTTTCTCTGATTATATTTTTTTAACCTCTGTATGAGTTATTCTTTTAACATTTTTTTATCTATTTTTATAACTCATAATGACTTACAAGCGTCGAAATTAAATAATGAATAATAAAATAATCTACTTCCTGATCTTTGTACTTATACTTTTTAAAAACAATCAGGTTTCTGCACAGTCAGCCAACATACCTTACAACCCAGAGTATTACCATTTGATTGATAGATATGAAATCAAACAAAAAGATTTTGGTAATATATATACTAACATCAAACCTTATAATAGAAAAGATATTGCTTCATTTGTTGAAAATTTTGATTCAACATATCAAGGAACATTAAGCGAAGCAGACAAATATAATTTAGCATATCTGATGTTAGACAATTGGGAACATATGTCTGATACAACCATAGCTCAGGTCAAAAAACCTTTTTTAAAGTACTTTTACAGAAGTAAAATTGACATCCTGAACGTTCATGAAAAAGATTTTGACCTTCATGTTAATCCTGTATTCCTCTTTAGTGCAGGTCAAGACAATCAGACAACCTCGATGCCTTACATCAATCAAAGAGGTGGTGTAATTCATGGTTCAATTGCTGGAAAAGTAGGCTTTTACCTACAAGCTTCTGATATCTTAGAAAGATACCCCTACTACGTTCAACAATATTCTGATAGTCATAATGGGACTTTACCTGGACAACAATGGTATAAAAATACAGACAATGGTTCTAAAGAATATTTTAATGCACAAGGATACATTAATTTCCAATTGTTGAAAGATTATATCAGTGCAGAATTTGGTAGAGGACGTAATTTTATGGGTAATGGTTATCGTTCTTTATTTTTATCTGACTTCGCAAATGATTATACCTATTTAAAATTAAATACAAGAATATGGCATTTGGAGTATACTAACCTTTATACTCAAATGAATACAATTAATGGTTATTCTAGTCAAGGTGCATTACCGAACAAATACATGACAATGCATCATTTAGGTTGGAATGTTACTAAAAATTTCAATATTGGTATTTTCGAACAGGTCATTTTCAATAGAACAGATTCTCTTGGTAACAATCACTTTGATATTTCTTACTTAAACCCATTGATTTTCTATCGTTCTCTTGAACATGGATTAGGAGATGCTGATAATGTACAACTAGGGTTTGACTTCAAATATAATTTTATTGGAAGATGGCAAGTATATGGTCAGTTGATGATTGATGATATGAGTGTCAGCAACTTTGGAACAGGTTTTTATGGAAATAAATTCGCATATCAATTAGGAGCAAAATATATCGATGCTTTTGGTGTCTCAAATCTAGATTTACAAGGGGAAGTCAATGTTGTCGATCCTTACACCTACTCTCATAAAAATACAGCTGCAAGTAATCTTCCAGATGGGCAATTGTACACCAATCAATCTCATTATTATCAAGAGCTTGCTCATCCTAATGGTGCCAATTTTTATGAACTCATAGGTATTCTAAGATATCGTCCTGACTTTTTCCCTAAAATTTCTATTGTCGCAAAAGGTATTTTTAGAGAACAAGGTCTAAATGAAGTTGATGAAAACGGAAATGTTGTTGTCAATTATGGTAATGATATTTTCTTGGATTATAATACTGCACCAGGAGCACCAGATGCATATGGAGTGGAATTACTTCAAGGTACTAAAATGAAAACTATCTTCATGGATGCTACAATTACTTATTCTCCTTTTCATAATGTATTTGTGGATTTAAGAGGAACATTAAGAAATACTATAAGTGATGATGATAGGTATACACAATATGAAAACTATTTTGGAGCGGCTGTTCGATGGAATATTGGTCAACGTTATTATGACTTCTAAAGTAGATCTTCTATAAAAAATACAATAAGGCATCACTTCGGCGATGCTTTTTTTTATTCTCTTTTTGTTAATATTAATCCTCTCAAAAGGTCTATTTTATTGTACTATTTCTATATATTAATTTAATATTACATGAAAACAGCCTAATGTTAACTAAATGTTAACTTTAGATTACATAAATACGTATATTGTAACATCAATCAATTAGTTACAAGTACATGAAAGTTTCTACTACACTATATATCCTACCATTTATTATCATTTTTATGATGACAGGTAAGGTATGTGCTCAGGTAGATTTTGTTACTTTAACTAAGTCTCAATCTAATTCAATGTTAGAATATTATGCATTGAACCATACAGATCAAGCTTGGGAAAAAGATCCTTTTTATCTTTATTTCTCTCCACAAGAGAATATTTCTGGAGAAGAATTTCAAGCCTTGAAAAATGAGGTAAACGCATGGGTTGAGGATTGGAAGAACATTGAACAAGAAAGTCAACGTTCTATTGTAAAAAAAATGTTCTCAAAAACACGTCAAAAGTTTTTGAAGAATTACAAAGAATGTAGCACATTCTCTGACCTGTTAAACAAAGGCACTTACGATTGCTTAAGTGGAACACTTTTATTCTCCCATATTTTCCAAGAACTAGGCTATTCTTATGAAATTAAGCAAAATAATAGTCATGTCTACATCATCGTAGAGGATCCTTATTTAGGTAAAACTTTGATAGAATCCACAGATATCTATGGTTATGAATTAGGTAAGAATGCTATTAAAAGAAGAGAAAAAAACTATGAGAAACGATTAGATAATTCTTTATTATATACCAAATACGGTATGGATTTAAAGGAAAGTCTAACAATTAAAGATCTTGCTGGCTTACAATATTATAACTTAGCTGTTGCTTCTTTTAGAGCAAGAGACATGAAAGAAGCTAAATTATCTTTATTTAAAGCCTCTATTATTACTAACTCACCAAGAGTTGACTACTTAAATTATTTTATAGAGGAAAGTGAACAAATTGTAAGTACTTCTCTTTAAGAATTAGACAAAAAAACACCCTTCTACATAAGAAAGTAGAAGGGTGTTTTTTATATCAAATAAGATTATACCACCTTAATCAAGCAGTAATTTTTCTTACCTTTTTGAGCAAGGATATATTTCCCTTGAAGTAATTCTACATCTTTAGGAAGCTCATTTCCTTGTAATTTTGTTTTGTTGATAGAGATACCCCCACCTTTTATCATTCTTTTTGCTTCACCTTTAGAAGAGAATAATTGATTATCAGTTCCTGTAGAAACAAGATCTGCCATTTCAGCCATTCCAACTAAATCCGCTTTAGAAATCTCAGATTGCATTACACCTTCGAATACTTGTAATAAAGTACGCTCATTCAAAGATTTTAATTGCTCCGTTACATTTTTACCAAAAAGGATATTCGATGCTGCGATTGCTGTATCTAATTCTTCTTGACCATGTACTGCACGTGTTACCTCTTCCGCTAAACGCTTCTGTAAAATACGTGTATGAGGTGCCTCATCATGATCTGCAATTAATTGATCGATTTCTGATCTTTCGATGAATGTAAAGATTTTGATATATCTTTTTGCATCTTCATCCGCAACATTTAACCAGAATTGGTAGAATTGGTATGGAGATGTTTTTTCTGGATCTAACCAAACTGCACCACTTTCCGTTTTACCGAATTTAGTACCGTCTGCTTTAGTGATCAATGGACATGTCGCTGCATAAGCAGTTCCTTGTGCCTTACGACGGATTAGCTCAGTACCCGTTACGATGTTACCCCACTGATCAGAACCACCGAATTGTAAACGACAATTCTTCGTTTTATATAAATGATAGAAATCCCAACCTTGAAGTAATTGGTAAGTAAACTCTGTAAAAGAAATACCTGTTCCAGAAGCTAAACGCTTTTTTACAGAATCTTTTCCCATCATGTAGTTTACCGTAAGGTGTTTACCTGCTTCACGAGCGAAGTCGATAAAACTAAAATCCTTGAACCAATCGTAGTTATTTAAGATTTCTGCAGAATTTTCACCACAATCAAAATCCAAGAACTTTTCTAATTGTCCTTTCATTCCATCAAGATTCTTTTGGATAGTTTCATCATCCAATAGCGATCTTTCTGCATCTTTAAAAGAAGGGTCACCAATCATACCTGTTGCTCCACCTACAATCGCTAATGGTTTATGACCTGCTTTTTGTAAATGTCTAAGCAACATTACAGATACCATATGACCAATATGCAATGAGTCTGCTGTTGGATCAAAACCAACATAAGCAGTTGTCATTTCTTTATTTAATTGGTCTTCTGTACCTGGCATAATGTCATGCAGCATTCCTCTCCACTGCAACTCCTCAATAAGATTTGTTTTAATATCTGCCATTTCTATTGTTTTCTATTTTGAATGCGCAATTTAACAGTAAATGTTCAAATGACCATTTATTGTTCACTAAGATTTTAATTTTAACTTCTGACCTACTTTTAAATTATTGCTTCGCATGTTATTTAAGCGTTTGATATCAGAAACACTTACCCCATTATCTTGAGCGATCTGCCAAAGTGTATCTCCATTTTTTACAGTGTAATAGGCTTTACCTGAACTATTGGATACAGAAGATGTAGAATTTCCTTCATTCAATACGCTAGCAGGTGAAGGTGGGATTGTCAATTTCTGTCCTACTTTGATATTAGAACTAGATAAATTATTTACCCTTTTTATATCTTTTACATAAACTCTATATAGTTTAGCTATCTCCGTAATGCTATCTCCTTTCTTCACCACATGATATCTTGTTTTAGAAGAAGGCCCATAAGACGAATTGCTTTTTGTATTTGAAGAAGTAGATTGAACTACTTTTCCACTAGTATATACTTTTAGCTTTTGTCCTTTGTAAATGGTAGAACCTCTCATACCATTCCAAGAACGTAATTTTGATGCAGAAGTATTGTATTGCTCCGCAATTCCACCAAGTGTTTCACCACTTCTCACCGTATGATATACTAATGTTCCAGAAGATTTTGTAGATGTTGAAGATTTCGTTGCTACCGGAGTAGATGTTGTCTCAGGTGCTTTGTACTTTCCTTCTTTGATCAATAATTTCTGACCTACATTAATTCTAGTACCTTTTAGATTATTCAGTTTCTGAATGCTTGAAACATAAACTCTATATTTTTTTGCAATCTTCCCTAAAGTCTCCCCTCTTCGAACGGTATGATATATACTCGCTCCACTTGATTTCTTAGGCGTTGATTTTGTTGTTGCTGTTTTCTTTATCGATGTTTTTTGTGATGGACCAGGGCTGTAAGCATTACCGTAAATTTTTAGTTTTTGTCCAGGGTAAATTGTATTGCCTCTGATACCATTCCAAGCTCTAAGATTAGAAGTTTTCACTCTATGTCTACTCGCAATCAATCCTAAAGATTCACCTCTTCGAACATAATGATAATAGTAACCATCACCAATATTCGCTCCTTCTCCAGTGTATTTTACATTAGCTAAGATTTCATCTTGGTTTTCTAAGTAATAATTAAATCTTGCTTCAGGAATCTTAATTCTAAAGTTCTTGACATAATTTGGAGCAAAACCAAAACGTAATGAAGCGTTCATTAACTGAAGATCTTCTTGGCAAACATTTAACTGTTCTGCTAATTTTCCAATATCAATTGATTGACTAACGAAAATATCCTCTGAAGGAATTTCATACATCGGAAGGTCTTGGATCAAGTTATGTTCTTCAGCATAAGTTAAGACATACGCCATTGCAACATATTGTGGTAAATAAGAACGTGTTTCTCTTGGTAATTTTCTGTAAATATCCCAGAATTTCTTTTTGCCTGATCTTCTTTGTGCTTTGCGAATATTACCAGGACCACAGTTATAAGCAGCAATTGCTAATTCCCAATCACCATGATAATTGTACAAGAACTTAAGATATCTTGCCGCTGCACGCGTTGCTTTTTCAGGATCCATTCTATCATCGATCTGATAGGTTTGTTTTAAACCATAAGCTCGACCTGTTCTTGGCATGAACTGCCATAAACCTTTTGCCCCAACTCTAGATAAAGCGACTGGCTTTAAAGCAGATTCAATAACCGCTAAATATTTCAATTCGGTAGGAACTCCTTCTTCTTCAAAGATTCTTTCAAACATAGGAAAATACATTTGTTGTCTTTGAATAATTGAAAGTGTATAATCTCTTCTTCTTACAGAGAAATAATCAATAAATAAACGTACTCTTTCATGGTAAGTAAGAGGAATTTCATTTTGCATTAGTGCTAATCTCTCTTTTACCAAACTATCCGACACATTAGGAACGTAATCATAAGTTTGATCCGAGATATCTACAAGTATTGCAGATGTTGTATCGAAATCATCAAAATTTTCAAACCAAGGAGCATAAGGAGCTGCTTCAACAACTTCCAATGTATCTGAAGGCATTAAATATCCCTCAGGTAATTCAACGGTATAAAGACTGTCTTTCCATGTTGGTAAAACTCCACTCTCGTCTTGAGCGATTGCTTTAGTCATGAAAAACAAGCTTAGAATCGATGTAAATGTATATTGACAAATGCGTTTAGAAAGCATCATAATGTTTCGTAGGAATTAGGATTTGTAAGTTAAGGAGATGTCTCATGCGATTTTTAATGAATCATTACGCATATACAGGTTGTTAAAAGAATCTCTTTTTACTTAATCACAAATATAAAGTATTAGTACACAAAACGATAATCAATTTTCTTTTTCCTTCTTATAAAATCAAAAAAAATCAATAGCGTCCTAAACGTTTAAAAAAGTGTGAGAAAAGTTTAAGTATCTCAATTAACTTTGAGTTGCATAAAAAAAACATATTCT
>NZ_JBSWYJ010000039.1:0-51754 GCF_056161045.1 Flammeovirga sp. AWQ4_249 | reverse complement strand
TTTAATTCAAAATATCGATACTAATCTATAAAAATGTGGATATGAAAAAAGAGGCCGATTCATAAACTAGTTATGAGACGGCCTCTTTTTTTGTTTTATATTTTCTTAGTATAAAATAAAAGCTCTATTGAGAAAATCCCAATAGAGCTATTACTATTATAAACTCGCTTGGAATTAAGCGTTTGCTATTTCGTCTTTAAGTTTACCCAATGACGCTTTGGCATCTCCGAATAACATCTTTGTTTTATCTCCAAAGAATAATGGGTTTTGAACACCTGCATATCCAGTACTCATACCACGCTTGAAGACAACCACGTTTTTAGCAGTTTCAACATCTAAGATTGGCATTCCATAAATTGGTGATGAAGTATCATCTTTTGCAGATGGGTTAACAACATCATTCGCACCAATTACAAGCACTACATCTGTAGATGGGAAACTATCATTGGCAGGCTCTAATTCTAATAGTTTATCATAAGACACATCAGACTCCGCTAATAATACGTTCATGTGACCTGGCATACGTCCAGCTACAGGGTGAATAGCATATCTTACTTCAACACCTTCATCCTCTAGAGCATTTTCAATTTCATGACAAATATGTTGAGCTTGAGCAACAGCAAGACCATAACCTGGCACAATTGTCACTTTATCAGCATATTTCAATTGAATTGCTAAATCTGAAACGTTTACTTCTTTTACAATTTCTTCACGATCAGAACCTGATCCACCTCCTGAAGCGCCTAAATTACCTACTAATACATTGATTAATGATCTGTTCATTGCTTCACACATCATTACAGTAAGAATGATACCCGATGCACCAACAAGGATACCACCAATAATCATGATATTGTTACCATAGATAAGACCAGCACCAGTTGCACCGATACCTGTTACAGAGTTCAATAATGAAATCACAACCGGCATATCACCTCCACCAATTGGCGTTACGAATGCAATACCATAGAATAATGATAGACCTAGTAAGGCATATACTAATGGCATATTCAATTCAGGTTGTGTCATGATCATAACTGATAAAGATATGATACCAATTAATGATGCAATATTGATTAATTGAGGAGCAGGTAAAGAGAAATTATCTCTTAATGATCCATTCAATTTACCGTAAGCTACTAATGAACCTGTTAAAGAAACTGCTCCAACGAACATTGCAAAAATATTTGTTAGAACAGCACCGCTCATCATTGCAGTACCTTCAGGCAAATTATTAAACTCAGCAATACCAATTAACATTGCACAAGCACCACCTAAACCATTAAATAATGATACCATTTCTGGCATTTTTGTCATGGCAACTTTCTTTGCTGATACTAAACCAATACCACCACCAACGATCATTGCACCAAAAATCCAAAGGTAGTTGTTATCTCCAGTTTCAGGAGCAAATAAAGATATAACGATAGCCATCCCCATACCTAGTGCTGCTACTTGGTTACCCTTACGAGCAGATTCTGGATGAGAAAGACCTTTTAAACCAATAATAAATACGATAATACTTACTAGATAAAGTAAGTCAATTATATTCGAGTAATCCATTTGTTTACAAATCTAATTTCAGGTGAAAGAATTAATTTTTACGTTCTTTTTTCTTGAACATATCTAACATTCTGTTAGTAACTGCAAAACCACCTACAACGTTAATCATTGCTAAAGCGATTCCAACAAACCCTAAACTTAATGTTAAGTAATCAGTAGCATCTGCTCTTCTAATAAGAATAATTGCACCGATTACTACTACGCCTGAGATTGCATTTGCTCCTGACATTAAAGGAGTATGTAAAACAGTAGGTACTTTACCAATTATCTCCATTCCTAAAAATGAAGAAAGTACTAATAATGATAACATTGCTAAAGTGTTATCATCTAAAAAATTTATAATTTGTTCCATATTAATATCAAATTGTTTGTTGTTAGTTATTCTTAAGCTTCTACAACTTCTTCTGCAGGAGCTTCAGCTGGAATTAATTGTTGTTGTTTTTCTTCGTTTCCATAGACTACCTCACCATTGTAAACAATACAACTTTGAAGAATAATTTCATCTTTGAAATCAAAATCAAAACCTTCTTTTGTTAAGAATAACTTCATGTAGTTCTGGATATTCTTACTGTATAATACAGAAGCCTGCTCACTAATTTCAGCCGCTAGATTTGAATTACCAATAATTGTAACTCCATGCTCTCTAACTACTTCTTTATCTTTTGTCAATGCACAGTTACCACCAGTAGAAGATGCCAAGTCAACAATTACAGAACCTGCTTTCATTGTTTTAACTGCTTCTTCAGTAACTAAAGTAGGCGCAGGTCTACCTCTTAATTGGGCTGTTGTAATTACAACATCCGCTTTTTCAATTTTTTGAGCGATTAACTCTGCCTGTCTTTTCTTATATTCTTCCGTTTGCTCTACAGCATAACCACCTGCTTTCGTATCATCCGTTGCTCCTTCTACTTCTACGAATTTCGCTCCTAATGACATTACTTCTTCTTTTGCAGCTGCACGAGTATCAAATGCTTCAACTTGAGCACCTAAACGTTTTGCTGTTGCAATTGCTTGTAAACCTGCTACACCAGCTCCCATTACTAAAACTTTAGAAGGAGGAACTGTACCCGCCGCTGTTGAAAGCATTGGCATATAACGTGGAAGGTAATCAGTTGCTTTAAGTACTGCTCTATAACCTGAAATTGAAGCCATTGATGATAAGATATCCATCGATTGTGCAATCGTTGTTCTAGGAATCATATCAAAACTAAATGCTGAAATTCCTTTTTTAGCATAGACTTCACAAATTGATGCATCTTGGAATGGCTGGAATGAAGAAAATAAAAATACATTCTCTTTCACATTTTCGACATCCTCTTTAGATAAAGGATCCAAAGTAATTAATACATCAGAAGAGCTTAATATCTCTTCTCTAGTTTTTGCATTCGCACCAACAGCGTTGTATTGCTCATCACTAATAAAAGCACTTTCACCAGCACTTTTTTCATAAATAACTTCATGTCCCTCAGAAATAAACTTTTTTGCTAATTCCGGTGTAACGGACACTCGTTCGTCTTGTTCTTTTAAAATTCCAAATAGCATACCTATGCGATTTTAAATAGTAATATATTCCGTATTTAATAGGATACTTTATCCTATCGTTTGTTAGTTAGTTGTTAATAAAACACTCAATGCTAGAATGATTATTTTAGCAAATATACAATAAAATAATCATTTTATTACAATAACAATAATCACCATATACTTGTATTGAAAAAGTTTCAAAAATACACTTATTTCTATTTAAATTCATTTACCATGATATAATGCAAATTGAAATATAACAACAACTGTTATATTTCACACACAGGTTTATTCTATATGTATTAAATAACACATTACACTACATAATTTGATGTAGTTTTATTGTAAAAGTGAGATACCTTTAGTTTTCCTAAAAGTAAATATTTCACATGTAATATTAGAATAATACAATTTTAACATAAATATAGATTTTGAGATATAGAAAAAGAAAGCTTGAAAAAAATATACCTAAATAGTAAAATTTTAAATATTTAATTGAATACAGTAGCTCTAAATAAGTGACCAACCATTCACTTTAACTTATTAGAATACAATAAAAAAGCCCTTCATCGAAAGATGAAGGGCTCTATTAAACCGCTTGCAAATTTTTAGAAACCTGTTGTCAGATGTCTTTCTCTTGAATCAATCAACGCTTCGTATTCTTCTTTAGAACCTACACGAAGTGTTTCATAATCACGAAGACCTGTACCTGCAGGAATCAAGTGGCCCACGATAACATTTTCTTTCAATCCAACTAGTTCATCACGCTTACCTCTAATAGAAGCTTCACTTAATACTTTAGTTGTCTCTTGGAAAGAGGCTGCTGAAATGAATGATTTCGTATCCAATGACGCTTGAGTGATACCTTGAAGTGTAGGTCTAGAAATTGCAGGTTGTGCATCACGAACCTTCATTTCTTTCATATCCTTACGTTTCAATGATGAATTCTCATCACGCATCTCACGGAATGTGATTAATGCACCAGCTTTGTATCTTGCTGAGTCACCCGCATCCGTAACAATCTTCATGCTAAGCACTTTATCGTTTTCTTCACGGAATGTAAATTTCTCAACTACTTGACCAGGCAAGAATGTTGTATCACCATTATCTTCGATAACGACTTTTTGCATCATTTGACGTACAATTACCTCAATGTGCTTATCGTTAATTTTTACACCTTGTAGACGGTATACATCTTGAATTTCATTTACCAAGTACTCTTGTACAGCAGTTGGTCCTTTAATTTTCAAGATATCTGCAGGAGTAATTGCACCATCCGAAAGTGGCATACCCGCTCTCACATAGTCATTTTCCTGAACTAAGATGTGTTTCGATAAGTTCACCATGTAACGACGTTTAACACCGTCACGAGACTCAACGAATAATTCACGGTTTGCACGTTTTACTGCACCGTAAGTCACAATACCATCAATTTCAGATACTACAGCTGGAGATGATGGATTACGTGCTTCGAATAATTCCGTTACACGAGGAAGACCACCGGTAATATCTCGAGATTTACCAGCAGAACGAGGGATCTTCACAAGAATATCACCTGCCTTCACTTTTTGACCATCTTCAACAGTTAAACGAGCATCTGTTGGTAAGTTGGATGCTACTGACTCACCGTTATCACCAGCGATGTGGATGATTGGGTTTTTAGTTTTATCCTTAGTATCGATAATTACTTTCTCTTCGTAGCCAGTCATTTCGTCTGTTTCTACTCGGTAAGTAATATCTCTTTCAATTGATTCGAATTCAGTTACACCGTTGTATTGAGCAAGGATAACGGCGTTGAATGGATCCCATGAACAAATCACGTCACCTTCTTCAACCATATCACCTTCTTTTACACTTAAGTATGAACCGTATTGAATATGAGCATTAAATAATACTTTTCCGTCAGTATCTAAGATGTTTAATTCAGCAGTACGTGCCATTACTACATCTTTAGCATCACCTTGAGGATCTGTACTCTTCACTGATTTCATTTCAACGAATTCTACTTTACCAGCTTTCTTCGCTTTCAATGAAGCATCAGTTGCAATGTGAGATGCCACACCACCAACGTGGAATGTACGTAGTGTAAGCTGTGTACCTGGCTCACCGATTGATTGAGCAGCGATTACACCAACTGATTCACCTTTACCTGCTACTCCACCTGTTGCCAAGTTTTTACCGTAACATTTCTCACAAACACCCTTACGAGTTTCACAAGTAAGTACTGAACGAACTTCAACTTCTTCGATACCTGCTTCCTCAATTAATTGAGCAATTTCTGGAGTAATAGAACCAGTTGCAGGAACGATGATTTCACCAGTTTCTGGATGTTCAACATCATTTAATGATGTACGCCCTTCAATTCTGTCTGATAAAGCTTCCTTAATCTCATCATTCTCTTTAAGTGCTGTTACTGTAAGACCACGTAAAGTACCACAATCTACTTCAGTAACTACAACGTCTTGAGCAACATCTACCAAACGACGAGTTAAGTAACCCGCATCGGCTGTTTTCAAGGCTGTATCGGCTAGACCTTTACGAGCACCGTGAGTTGAGATAAAGTATTCCAATACATCCAAACCTTCTTTAAAGTTTGAAAGAATTGGGTTTTCAATAATGTTCGCTCCTGAAGCACCACCTAAGTTCTTCTGAGGTTTCGCCATTAGACCTCTCATACCACCTAACTGACGAATTTGCTCTCTAGAACCACGTGCTCCTGAGTGCATCATCATATAGATAGAGTTGAAACCTTGGTTATCCTCTTCCATTTGCGTCATTACTGTTGACGTCAACATATTGTTTGTTTTCGTCCAAACGTCAATCACCTGGTTATAACGTTCGTTATCAGTGATTAGACCCATCATGAAGTTGTTACGGATGATATCTACTTCACCTTTCGCTTCTTCAATCAATTCAGCTTTTTCCTTAGGAATAATGATTTCATCTAAACCGAATGAAAGACCACCTTTATAGGCCATCTGGAAACCTTCGTGTTTGATATCATCTAAGAATTGAGCTGCACGTGCCATACCTACGATGTCTACCACTTTTGCGATAATCACCTGTAAAGCTTTCTTCGAAAGTAGTTCGTTTACGAAACCTACTTCTTCAGGAACGTGTTGGTTAAATAATACACGACCAGCAACTGTCTCGATGAATTTCTCCTCAAGCTCACCAGTCTCTTCATTTAACTCTTTTCCTTTAACATGAATCCATGCGTGACGAGAGATTGCTCCTTCGTTCAATGCAATGATTACTTCTTCTGACGAATAGAAAGTCATACCTTCACCTTTCACGATTTCCGTGTCAGTAGTACGACGACCTTTTGTCATATAATATAGACCTAATACCATATCCTGAGAAGGTACGGCGATAGGCTTACCATTGGCTGGGTTAAGAATGTTGTGTGATGCCAACATTAATAATGATGCCTCTAATACTGCTTCATGTCCAAGAGGAACGTGAACGGCCATCTGGTCACCATCGAAATCGGCGTTGAAGGCTGTTGTTACTAATGGGTGTAATTGGATTGCTTTACCCTCGATAAGTTTCGGTTGGAAAGCTTGGATACCCAATCTATGAAGAGTAGGGGCACGGTTTAGTAGTACTGGATGACCTTTCAATACATTTTCAAGGATATCCCAAACTACTGGATCTTTACGGTCAACGATTTTCTTCGCTGATTTTACCGTTTTCACGATACCACGCTCGATCAACTTACGAATAATGAACGGCTTGAATAATTCAGCTGCCATATTCTTAGGAAGACCACACTCATGTAATTTAAGCTCTGGACCTACTACAATTACAGAACGACCTGAGTAGTCCACACGCTTACCTAATAAGTTTTGACGGAAACGACCTTGCTTACCTTTCAACATATCTGAAAGAGATTTCAAAGGACGGTTACCATCAGAACGCACAGCATTTACTTTACGTGAGTTGTCAAATAATGAATCAACTGCTTCTTGAAGCATACGCTTCTCGTTACGTAAAATAACTTCAGGTGCTTTAATATCAATCAGACGCTTTAAACGGTTATTACGGATAATAACTCTTCTATAAAGGTCATTAAGATCTGATGTTGCAAAACGGCCACCATCTAGAGGTACTAATGGACGTAATTCAGGAGGAATTACAGGAACCATTCTAATTACCATCCATTCAGGGCGGTTTTCGATTCTAGTTTTAGCATCTCTAAATGCTTCCACTACACGAAGACGTTTCAATGCTTCAGCTTTACGTTGTTGCGAAGTATCGTTGTTCGCTTGGTCACGTAATGCAGCAGCCATATCCTCAAGTTGTGTGCGTGCTAATAACATTTCTAATGCTTCAGCACCCATCTTAGCAATGAACTTGTCAGGATGATCGTCTTCTAATTGTCGGTTTTCGCTAGGTAGCTTATCCATGATGTCAAGATATTCATCCTCTGTAAGGAAGTCCATCTTTGCGATGCCGTCGGCTTCTTTTACACCAGCTTGGATTACTACGTAACGCTCGTAATAAATGATTTGATCAAGTTTCTTTGTTGGTAAACCTAAAAGGTAACCAATCTTGTTCGGCAATGAACGGAAATACCAGATGTGAGCCACCGGCACAACCAATTGAATGTGTCCCATTCTTTCACGACGAACCTTTTTCTCTGTTACCTCAACACCACAACGGTCACAGATAATACCTTTGTAACGGATACGCTTGTACTTTCCACAGTGGCATTCCCAGTCCTTTACAGGTCCGAAGATACGCTCACAGAACAAACCTCCCATTTCCGGCTTATACGTACGGTAGTTGATGGTTTCTGGTTGAGTCACCTCACCGTGAGAGCTTTCCAAAATTGATTCTGGAGATGCTAAACTCACTGTTACTGAAGTGAAATCGTTATTGATCTTTTTGTTTTTTCTAAACGACATTTGCAATTTGCGGTTTTCTTGAATCTGCAAATATAAAAACTAATAAGCAAAAATTCTATTATACGCAATGAAAAAAGCATTAAATCAAAAAAAGACAATAATTTCTTAGTTAAATGATTGATTTTTAACCCATTGAGGATTTTATTAATTTCTTAATTTTATTTAACACAAAAAGAGGCTTTTTAATTGTCGATCGTTGTTTCTCATTTTTCTATTAAATAACTCATTTATTATCAGATAATAATCGAACTGAAAAGTAAAGCATTATCGTTTTACAATTTATTTTTTTATCAAAAAAATGCATATTAGGTTATCTTTGACATAGATATTCAAGTGTCTTTTTAATTTACTCTTTATATAATGAAAAAAATTATTCTTCTATTCTGTTCAATACTTTTCAGTAGTACCCTTTTTGGACAAGGAACAGGAATTCCTGGCAACTTTTATTTAGATTTTGGTGTGACGATGTGGCAAGATGACAAAGGATTAGAATTGGAATCTCAGTCTCGCTCTATCTCATTGGCTTACATGTATGAACTGGTATTGGATACGAATGGACAATTTACCTTTAATCCTGGTATTGGTTATACAGCTGACAATTACTTTTTTAGAGATGGTATTACAATTACAAATAATGGTGATAATGCAGTACCAGTAGCTGCAAATAGTATTTACCCAATGAACACTTTTAGAAAAAGTAAATTAGTGGGTAATTATATTGATATTCCTCTAGAGTTTAGGTTTAGAACTCATCCTGGAAGAAATGCATTCCGCGTTGCTTTTGGTGCAAAATTTAGTGTATTAGTAGATAGTCACACCAAGGTAAAGTATGAGGATCAAAATAACAGTGTTCGTTCTTCTAAAGACAAAGGTGATTTTTATATGAATCGTTTTAAAGGTGGTTTAGTGGGTAGACTAGGTTATGGATGGATTAATTTCTTCTGTTATTATGGTCTAACAGATACTTTCCAAGATGATAAACTTTTAGATACTTCAGGAAATGCATTTGAAGGTGTAGATCGTCCAATTACAGTTGGTATTACAATTTCTAATTTCTAGAAATTCAAAAAATATGTTATTGAAGGCTATTTCAATTTAGGTTGAGATAGCCTTTTCTATTTTATTGATTTATATAATATTCTGAAGAAACTGTCTAGAAAAAGAATTATTTGAATAAATTCGTCTTATAACCTATACTTTTAAATGGTCAAATGATTTATATTTACTGATAATGAGTTCAAAAGAATTAAAAATTACGACGAACAGTATTGATGATGTATCGTCAGCCGCTCAAGAAATTCTTTCATTTACAGAAGGCCAATCAAAGGTATGGCTTTTTTATGGTGAAATGGGAGCAGGTAAGACCACTCTAATAAAGAGTATATGTGATTGCCTTGGCGTTCTAGACCATGTAAATAGTCCAACTTTTGCTTTAGTAAATGAATATATGACTGATCAAGCTGATACTATTTATCATTTTGACATGTACAGAATCAAAGACCCTTCTGAGGCCTATGATATAGGTTTTGAAGAATATTTATATAGTGGAAATTTATGCTTAATCGAATGGCCATCTAAAGTTGAAAGATTGCTGCCTGATGATTGTGTAGAAATTGACATTAAAGCATTGGATGAAAATTCTAGAGAAATTACGATTAGATTAGTTTAAACTTATTCTTTAAGATTAAAAATGGGCAAGCAACGCGAAGGCTTTGAGAGAGCCACAGAAAGTTATTCTCAATTCCACCCTCAGGAGGTCATGGAAGGTCCTGTTCATAAAAAAGGAACACCTTTAAAAATTGGACTTCCTAAGGAACTTGATCCAGATGAAAAAAGGTGTGCACTACGACCTGGAGCTGTTTCAATATTAGTAAACAACGGTGTTGAAGTTCTTGTAGAAACAAATACAGGCAAACACGTCAATCATTTAGATCAAGAATATGCGGATGCTGGAGCTACTATTGTTTATTCACATAAAGAAGCAATGGAAGCTGATTTAGTTATTAAAATAGCCTCTCCAACAGTAGAAGAAATCTCTTTTATGAAAAAAAATAAAGCCATTATTTCGGCTATTCATATGAGAGATATTCAGAAGGATGTTCTTTTATCATTAAATAAAAAGAAGATCACTGCTCTAGGTTTTGAATTAATTGAAGATAAAGTTGGTGGCTTACCTTTAGTACGAGCAATGAGTGAAATTGCGGGTAGTACAGTCATGTTAATTGCTGCTGAATATTTGAGTAGTTACAATGGAGGAAAAGGTATTATTTTAGGTGGAATCACTGGTGTACCTCCTTCAAAAGTTGTTATTCTCGGTGCCGGTACTGTTGCTGAATATGCTGCAAGAAATGCTATCGGCATGGGAGCTGAAGTAAAGGTATTTGATAATGCTATTTATAAATTACGTCGTCTAAAAAAGGAATTAGGTTTACCTCATTTGTTTACTTCTGCATTTGATAGCACTTCTATACAAGAAGCATTAAGTAGAGCTGATATAGTCATAGGAGCCGTTCATACACATGGATCTAGAACGCCATCTATTGTTACAGAAGAAATGGTAGCTAGTATGAGGGAAAATTCTATCATTATCGATGTTTGTATAGATCAAGGTGGTTGTTTTGAGACTTCAGAACCTACTAATCATCGTCACCCTGTTTACAAAAAACATGGTGTTATTCATTATTGTGTACCAAACATCGCCTCTAGAGTTTCAAGAACTGCTACAGCTGCCATTAGTAATATCTTCACGACAATCTTGATGAAATTAAATGATGAAGGGAATGTTGACACTATGATGAGAAGACATCCTTGGTTTACAAAGGGAGTATATACTTATAAAGGTTGTGTTACTAATCAAATGATTTCCGAAAAATTTGATTTACCATTAAAAAATCTTGATTTAATTTTAGCGGCAGGAATATAGAAGAATTAAAAATGAAAAAAAGAAGAGTTAAGAACTGATTTTTATTCATTCTTAACTCTTCTTTTTAATTCAATTAAAGTTGTTTTTCCATTCGAACAAACAGAATTCCTTTTCTTACAAAAGAGGTATCTGTCTGTTGTAGGCCTTCTCTCTCGTATAATATCGTTGCTGTAGCTCGTGCATTACACCAAAGTAATTGTGCCCCACTTTCTTTTGCTACTTTAATAACATGTTTCAAAAGAATACTTCCATATCCTTTTCCTTGTTGTTCAATAAGAGTAGCAAATTTCCTGAATTGTACATTTTTATCTGCATCCATAAATAATGAAATAACAGACGTTAATTGCTCTTCCACAAACAACCCCAAATGTTGTCCTTTATCGTCATCAGGAATTTTGACATAGGATAATGGTTCATTAGGCCACATCACTTTATGTCTAATTCCCCATGTTTGAGGGGCTGAAATTTCTTTAATTTCAATCTTCATACTTATAGTGAGCTTTCCTCACTCTTCTCTACATTTATTCTAATGCCTAAAAGGCAAATTCAACTCTAATCACCCAAGGAGAGCTATAATAAGAATCTTCATCAAATGTAACATCATACAATGCAATGATATTAACACCTCCTTTTTTACCAACACCTTGTGAAATACCACCTCCAATCAATACTTGGTCTCTCCATTCAGAGCCACTTACTTTTTCACCTGAAAAATTGATGTATTCATAATTATTACTAAAACCATAGTATTCTACTTGAGGGAAAAGTCTTAATCCATCTTTTACATCAATCATATACCTTGCAAAAGGACGAATACCATAATTATTTTCTTTGTATTCATAATCTTTTCTTTTGAAGTATTCGTAAACAAATCCAACACCTACCTGGAAGTTTGGTGTAACCATATATCCAACCATAGGTAAAATTGAAAACTGAGAGTATAAATTAGAAAAGCCAAAACCTAATCCTCCACCAAAGAACATTTTATCTTTAAGAGGCTTATCGCTGTGTTTTTTTTGTTTAAATGCATCAACATCAGAATCTGATGGCTTTTTATATTCTGATTGTTCTTTTGTTTTTGTTGAATCTTCTACATAATTATACACTTGAGCATGTACTGATGAACAAATAATTATTGACAATAAAAGAGTCAGTGATGTTAGGATTTTTTTCATGTTTAGTATTATTTCTATTTTTATTCAAAATAACGAAATTTATTCAAATACACACATTCAAATAAACTATCTGTAATGATGACAAATAAAACTCTTCAATATACAGAAGATCCTTCATTTAAAACTTTGACAAAAATCAGCAAAGTTATGGATGAGGCCATTAGAATTCCAGGAACCAAGATTACTATTGGCTTAGATCCTATCGTTGGTTTAGTTCCAGGTATTGGAGATACTTTATCTATAATAATCTCAGGAATTTCACTTTATACTGTGGCTAGAAATGGTGTTCCTCCAAGATTAATTATGGCTATGACTTTTAATCTAATTATTGATTATCTCGTTGGATTGATCCCACTTGCTGGAGATTTTATTGATCTTTTTTATAAGGCCAACCGTAATAATGTCAAACTTTTAGTTAACTATTATGAAAAAAATCCAGAAGCCATTGCACAAGTACAGAAAAGCTCCTCGGGGTTAATTGTCTTTGCTACACTAATGTTTCTAATCATTTTAGGTGTAATTGGAATTTGTTTTTATTTCATTCGTCTCATTATCTTCCAAAGTATGGGATGGGAATAAATTAAAGTTCTAATAAATACTCTACCAATTGATATACATTAGTATATGGTTCTCTTTCATGAAATTTATAGTGAGAATTAACACCATTTATATAGGATTGTTCTAAATTTTTGGCACGTTGAATTGCTATGGGTGTAAATTCTTTGAGGTTCTGATAATTTTTACCATTCTTATGGTACCGAGTTATATGATTTTGCTGAATATGCTTGATCAACATTCCGCATTTTGTAAAATGTTGGTTAGGATTTAAATCTTCATAATGGAGTAAAAACCAAAGTTCAAAACAAATGTTTGAGATGATTATTTCAATGTTGTTTTCATAAGCCATTTGCATCACATCTTCTATATGTTTATGAAAGTCACGATCGAAAACTAACCAAATTGTTTCATAGGGATTTCCTTTAACTATTGCTCTTTTTTTCTTCACAATAGCTTCTCTAACTAAACCTAAAGGACTATGGCTTTTAGGTTGATATACTTCAATATCAACGGCCGTTAAAACTCTTCTTTTATGCCCGTCATGTTTTAAACTATTAAAATAATTTGGTTCTGTTTTGGCTCCTTCACAAAGAATTAAGACTCGTTGTCGGAGTGATCGAGTTTTATCTTTTCTTCTATTCCTCATGATCAGGTGAATTGAATTCGAAGTCTAAAGCCATTTGATTGATAGAAGGTGTCCCCCCAAACTTTCCTGTAAGATACCATTCTTCTAGTGGAAGTTCTTTTTTCAAATTAGGTATATCTGAAACTGATGAAATTTCAGTCACTCCTTCTTCAGATCTTTCAGAAATAAATATTTGATCAAAACGGAATAATTGATCATTTAGTAATGAAGCGTCATGAGTAGAAAATAAAAGCTGAGCCCTTTTGGGATTTGTTTTCGGATTATGAAATAGTTTGATTAAGGCTCTTGTCAAATGAGGGTGCATACTTTGATCCAGTTCATCAATCGCTAGTGTATCCCCTGCCTCTAAAACTCTTAATATTAATCCTCCTAAGGCTACAAGTTTTCTAGTACCGATGGACTCTTCTTTTAAATCAAATGTAATTGGTGGATCATCTGAAAGAGCTGTTTTATGTATTGTTTTTATTTGATATCTCCTTCTTCCTTCAAAAAGGCCCATAAGCTCACTGTCTTCTTGAAGTACTTTAATTCCCACTACACCTGTATCAGCGTGTCTTACAAGTTGTGATAAATTTTTCAAGAATCTCTTCGATTCATCTTTTACAATATGTTTGGCAATACCTTGTAATAAAGCATCATCATATACTGATCGATAAAGAATATATGCCCTTAAATGATTTTGGAAGAATTGCCATGGTGGAATTAATTGATCTAAACCTAATTGTGCTCCTTTTGATAATAGTAATTGGTAAGGTAAAACATGTCTTGCGATAGTTTGCTTATCACCTTTTAATTTCTTTCCAAAAGTTGTGAGTTCGCCTTCTTTTCTTTCAAAAAACTTAACTCTTCTAGATTTAGGATATGCATATAAAGCCTCATGCGTTACTTGATCAACATCTCGAGACATTTCATATTCGTATTGAATACCATCATTTGCGATAAAACGGATATAAAAATCAGTAGGTAACTCTCTCGATAATCTATCCAATCGAAAAGGAACATAAGCCTTTGCACCTTCACCAATAGCACTTTCATGTCCTTCTTGAACCATTACCGTTAAAGCTTCTATTGCTCTCAATAAATTACTCTTTCCGGAAGCATTCGCTCCAAAAACAACTGCAGTGGCTAATGTTTCAGTTTGTTTATAATTTGGATGAATAAGCAAACGACTTTCAGCTCCTACTTTTCTTACTCTTCCTGAAGGCAATAAAGAAAGAACTTGTTCATCTTTGATGGATCTAAAATTGGTAACTGAAAATTCTATTAGCATAATATAAAGGCTATAATTTATGCATAATAAATTACAAAAAATAAGGTATAAAACATTGAAGCCTTATACCTTATCTTGAATAATTAATAAAGAAATATCGAATTAATCTATAATTTCTCCTAAAAGAGTACCACCAGTACAATCATGAATTTTCACTGTAACATATTCTCCTAATTTCGCATTACCTTTAGGGAAAACAACCACTTTATTGTGTGAGTTTCTTCCTTGGAAATGCTCTTTAGAACGCTTAGAGTATCCATCAATCAATACTTTTTGTACTTCTCCTACATTCATTTTATTTCGTTCTGTTGAATGTTGTCTTTGAAGCGTTACAATTTCTTGTAATCTACGTTTTTTGACTTCCAATGGAATATCATCTTCAAATTTCTTCTCTGCTAATGTTCCTGGTCGTTCTGAGTAGTAGAACATGTAACTATAATCAAACTTGACATACTCCATTAACGATAAAGTATCTTGATGTTCTTCTTCTGTTTCAGTACAGAAACCAGCAATCATATCAGATGATAAACCACAATCATTACCGAATACCTCACGAACTTTATCAATTCTATTGATATACCACTCACGATCATAAGTACGGTTCATGATATCCAATACTCTTGAGTTACCTGACTGAACTGGCAAGTGAATGAAGTTACAGATGTTTTCATATTTCTTCATTGTATAAAGAACCTCATCTGTAAAATCTTTAGGATGTGAAGTAGAAAAACGAACTCTTAATTCAGGTGAAACCTCAGCTACCATTCTTAAAAGTTGGGCAAAGCTAACAATTTCAACATCCTCTTCATTACGTTCTTTTTTCTCTAAACGTGCTTTATTATTCTCTTCATCAGACCACTTGTATGAATCTACATTTTGTCCTAAAAGAGTCACTTCTTTATATCCTTGATCGAATAATTCTTGTGCTTCTTTTACGATTGAATGTGGATCTCTACTTCTTTCTCTACCTCTTGTAAAAGGTACTACACAGAAAGAACACATATTATCGCATCCTCTCATAATTGAAATCATGGCAGAGATACCATTTGAATTCAATCTTACAGGAGCAATATCAGCATAAGTCTCATCTCTTGACAAGAATACATTGACGCCTTTATCACCATCATCAACATCACCAACTAATTTAGGAAGATCACGATAAGAATCTGGTCCAGCCACGATATCTACCATTTTTTCTTCTTCTAATAATTGTGTTTTCAAACGTTCAGCCATACAACCAAGAACTCCAATGATCATTCCTGGCTTGCTTTTTTTCACTCTATTGAAAACTCT
The DNA here is from genome assembly GCF_056161045.1 of Flammeovirga sp. AWQ4_249. Lineage (NCBI taxonomy): Bacteria > Pseudomonadati > Bacteroidota > Cytophagia > Cytophagales > Flammeovirgaceae > Flammeovirga > Flammeovirga sp. AWQ4_249. The sequence goes on along the minus strand of NZ_JBSWYJ010000039.1, from coordinate 35,892 downwards.
CAAACGTTGACGTACTGTTTGTTCTGCTTTATCACGGATTGAACATGTATTTAAAAATACAAGATCAGCTTCTTCAATATCTGAAGTAGTTCCGAAATTGTTTTTTTGCATAACTGATGCTACAATTTCAGAATCCGAGAAGTTCATTTGACAACCGTAGCTCTCAATATACAACTTACGCTGTCCTTCTTGGGCAGTATTTTCAGTGACTTTTACCTCACATGAAACTGCTTTTTCATCCACTTGTTCACCAACAAGATTGATGTCTTTGATCAAATCGCTCATTACTTTGGAATTTAAGACAGAAGGTTGAGGATTTTCAGTCCTCCTAGTTCTGAGCTTAATCTAAATTTTCAAATTAATTGAACATAAAAAGTTAATAGTAAGCATTTTGAAATACTTCATATTCAACTCAAAATATCTTTATTTTTTCAGCTTCAAATAAAGCTGACTGCAAAATTAATATATGTATTGAGAAGTATCAATTTTGTTTACAAATGATTGACTTTCAACACTATTTAGAATGAGTATAAAGAAGGAGTTTGAAGAATAGCATTCACTAAAACTTTGAATTATGATATTTTCGATAATAAAAGTTAATAGTTTAATCAATCATAAAATTTAGTATGATAATTTAGTTAACATTATATAATGACATTGTTTAAAAAATGTAAAATTATCAAATTGACGCCTTATAAATAAATGAATAAACTACTAAGTACTAACGTGAATATCTTTTCCAACCAATTCTTACTTACCCTACTACTTTGTATCTTCATCACAACTACTACGAAAGCGCAACATTCTTTACAGCGGATGAATATACATGCATGGGCAGCAAATGAATCACCTAAAATTGATGGTGATTTAAGTGATGCCATTTGGTCAGATCCTTTACACATGAGTAATCTTACTGCTAGTGCAAATGATCATGTCTATAATGGTGATCCTGCAAAATATATTTCTGAAGGATTTTTTATTCAAAATTCTCCAAATAACAATCAACCATCTGTATTCAAATCTAGAGTACAAGTTGCCTATGATGATTATGCTATTTATGTGGCTGCTCAATTGTATGATCCTGCTCCAGATTCCATAAGAACAAATATGGGTGCGAGAGATTCAGGAGGTAATGGTGCTGATTTTTTTGTCGCTTCTTTTGACACTTATAACACGCAGCAAGATGCTTTCGAGTTTGTTGTTAGTGCTTCTGGTGTACAAAGTGATCGCAGGCAAGGTACTTCCGGTTGGGATCCTAATTGGAATGAAGTATGGTCTAGTGCTGTAAAAGTAAATGATGAAGGTTGGGCCGTAGAAATGGCTATTCCTTATAGAGCATTAAGAATGCCTGATTCTAAAGAACAAATATGGGGTTTAAACTTTGCAAGGGTCATTTCTCGAAGGGGAGAAACTTCTTATTGGAGTAGAATTGATGCCAATAAAGCAGGCTATGTAAATCAATTTGGTACATTACGTGGTATCTATGATGTAAAACCACCACTCCGTTTAACTTTATCTCCTTACATCAGTAATGTGATGGTCAACAAACAAGGAAGTGATAAAGTTGCCAATACATTTTCTGGAGGTGCTGATTTAAAATTAGGATTGGGACAAAGTTTTACTTTAGATGTTAGTTTGGTTCCTGATTTCTCACAAGTACAAGCCGATAATGAAGTATTAAATCTTTCTGCCTACGAAGTACAGTATGGAGAATTTAGAGAGTTTTTTACACAAGGTACATCCATCTTTAATAAATGGGGACAATTATATTCAAGAAGAATTGGTCAAAGCCATCATTCTCCAAATGACGATTTACTTCAAGAAAATGAAGAATATATATTTTCTCCTTCTGACGCTCCATTGATTAATTCCATCAAGTTAACGGGTATCACTGAAAAGGGCTTAGGAATTGGCATTCTAAATTCAATTACCAATGAAAGTTTTGCGATTATTGAAGATTCTATTACTGGTGAAACAAGAGAAGTAAAAGTTGACCCTATCACAAACTTCAATATGATTTCAGTTGAACAAAGTTTACCGAACAACTCTAAAATTGGTTTTATGAATACCAATGTAATGAGAGGTAGTAATCATAAAAATGCCAATGTTACTTCTGGAGAATTTAACTTATATGATAGGTCAAATACTTACAGAATTAGAGGTTTTGGCGCGCTCTCTCAAGAATATCATCCAGAAAACAATAATTCTAGTGAAGAGCAAAAATTAACTACTTTAGGTCACAGAATTTATGTTGGAGGAGGAAAAGAAAGTGGACTTTGGAGATACTATTTATCTTCAAATATAGAATCAGATACATATAATCCTAATGACATGGGCTTCAATGGTTCTAATAATGAAATTAGTCTTTATGGAAATACATCTTTTAATGTATTCAAACCAAAAGGTATCTATCAACGTTTTTGGACAAGAATAGGATATAATGAAAAATGGTTATATGCTCCAAGAAAATATATGTCAAGAAATGCTTGGGTGGATGGATATATGTTATTCAATAACTTTTGGAATGTTCGAATGGACTTAAATGTTCAACCTGGTATTACTTATGATTACTTTGGACCAAGAGAAGAAGGTTATCAGTTTAAACAATATCCTTCAGATTGGGGTGGAATAACAATCAATTCCGATAACAGGCAGAAGTATTCTGTTAGCTTTAGAACTAGTTATTGGCAAAGACAACATTTTAATCAATTTGATAGCTACTACAGGTACGGTCAAACATATCGTGCATCTGACAAATGGGATATTAATCATACTATTTCGTGGAATAACCAAAGTAATGAAAAAGGTTATGCAACTACTGAAAAAGATGATAATGATAACGTTGAAAATGTTATTTATGGGAATAGAAATGTATCTACATTAGAAAATAATTTCTGGACTCAATATACATTTACACCAAAAATGTTTGTCAAGTTTCGACTACGTCATTATTGGAGACAAGTCGCATACAATGAATTTTATGACCTTTCTCAAGAGGGCGATTTAATGGAATCTGATTACACTGATATCAATGAAGATGGAGAGAAAGAGCACGATACAAATTACAATACTTTCAACATGGAGTTGTCCTACAGCTGGGAATTTTTACCTGGTAGTTTTGTAACGGCAATGTGGAGAAATCAATTAGGTTCATCCTCTCATAATACAGATTTGAACTTTAATGAAAATATAAATGAAATGTGGAAAGAAGCTCAAGTAAATACTCTTTCTGTTCGATTAATGTATTTCTTGGATTATCAACAAGTTAAAAAAAGCTTTACAAGAATTTAATATTTCTTCTTCTTACTAGAATAAATAGTCCTCACCTAGTTTTTATTAATTAGGTGAGTTTTTTTATTCTTTATTTTAAGATAACACTCTATAATTTTTGGCAATAACTCCTAAAAAGTGTTTTAAATCACCTATTTCTTAACCTTTAAACTTTAATTTTCTCCGTATATAAAATAAAAGTCTCCTTTTTGTATAGAAAAAAAGGTATAAATTGAGAGGCCTTTTAAACAGCATGTCAAAAACAGCCTGCAGTTTTATCAGAATTGAAAATTATTTTATCTCATATATTAACAGATGAACGAACTAGCAACAGTAGCTTATGATGTAAGAAAGCGTTCTAAAGATTTGCTTTCTTTATTAGGTGAAGGCCTTCATGAAAAAGAAGATGTACTCTCGTTGGCATTACTTAGTGCTATAGCAGGAGAAAGTATATTTATGTTGGGCCCTCCCGGTGTTGGTAAAAGTATGATTGCTCGTCGTTTGAAATATGCATTCAAAGGGGGAGATTCATTCGAATACCTAATGAATCGATTCAGTACTCCTGACGAAATTTTTGGTCCTATTTCTATTTCAAAATTAAGTAAAGAAGATAAATATGAACGTCTTACAGACAATTATCTTCCAGGATCTTCTGTTGTCTTTTTAGATGAGATATGGAAAGCAGGCCCTTCTATTCAAAATGCTCTTTTGACTGTTCTTAATGAAAAAGTTTTTAGAAATGGTGAACAAGAAATTGAGGTAAAAGTTCATGCATTACTTTCTGCATCAAACGAACTTCCAGCCAAAGGAGAAGGTCTTGAAGCCATATGGGACCGTTTTCTAGTGCGTGTCTATGTCGATAGAATTATTGATGAACAAAAGTTCTTTGACATGATCACTTCTTCAAAATTAACGAATCCTATAGTTAGTGAGGAATTAAAATTTGATGAAACTGAGGTAGACGAATGGAGTCTTATGATTGATTCTGTAAAAGTCCCTCAAGAAGTATTAAGTGTCATTTCTATTGTTAGAAAATATATTGAACGTTTTAATCAATCCAATGAATCTGATACGGAACAAAATATCTATGTATCTGATCGTCGATGGCATAAAATCGTTCGCCTGATCCGTACTTCTGCTTTTATGAATGGTAGAGAAAGAGTAGATCTTTCAGATTGTTTCCTAATTGCAAACTGTATATGGCATTCACCTGAACAAATTGACATGGTGAGACAATGGGTAACTCGTGCCATTCAAAAATATGGTTGGAGTGCAAAATATAGTATGGAGACAGTCTACTCTCAATTGGAAACTTTTACGAATGATGTAGAAGATAAAACCAAAGAAGAGAAAGAACTTTACATGGAAGCTCCTACTCTAGTGGATGGTGAATATCACATTATTGAAGGATTTTCAAGTTTAAATAACCGAATCTTAGCAGATGATTTTGCAATGTTAGGAAGAGGTGCTTCAGAAGTCAATTTGTATACAACTACTGGAAGAAGCGAGAATTTTAATATTGGTAAAATATCTGATACAGAAATTGAGGTACGTATCGGACACGATTATCATAAGTATAAATTAAAATCTTCTAAAGAACATCGAATTGGCAAAGTCTCTAAGTCAATCACTGAAGAAGTAAAACTACAATTAAATAAAGAAGCCGACCTACTATTAAATTATTTAGATAAAATTTCGCATGAAATTGAAGAAGTAAGACATAGTAGAGAGGAAGGTGTTGGTAAGAATATTTTCCTTTCGGAAAACTGGAGATCATTAATTGATGAAAGTTTAAATGATTTATGGAAATTAGTCTTGAATTATAAGCTTCAAACAGAAAAACTAAAACGTAGCTATGGAGGTTAAAACGTCCTTTGAAGAGATTGAGAAATTTAAAATGTTTTCTTCTTTGGGTGAACCTGAAGACCGTGAGGTTTTAGCACATTATTTATCTGAAATCGCAAAAGGTCATCAACCTGAGATATTAAACTCTAATTTTTCGGATATGGCTTTAGGGTATAAAGATATTATTGATGATATCTTGAATACTCCTGGTTTAAAAGCATCGATTCATAGACATACTTCTCTTCGTGAACATGTGATCAAAGAGATTGTAACGCACATTGAGGGAATTGCAGAAACTACAAAGACAGTTCCTCATATTGAACGTCAAAAAAAACGTCTTAGCTTACCATTTGGAATGCGTTCTGGAAATGCAAAAGGTGACAAAGGCACTAATTCCAAAGGCATAATGAATAAGCTGATGGAAACGATGCGAAAAATATTGAGTGGTAAAACACAAAAGCGTCAGGATAGTCTTCGAAAAAAATTAAGCGACAACGCCAAAAAATTCAATAAATCACAAAATCTGGTGAGCCAATTAATGGATCATTTAGGTTTAGGTTTTGAAAAGGCAAAAGGTAAATGGCAATCAACAGGATTTGAAATTTTATCAAAGTATGATCGATTACTTGAAGATGAAGCAATGCTTAAAGACCTTGTCGATTTATTGGGTCGTTATGCCAGTGCAGAATTAGAAGAGGAAAGAGAACAATTAGAAGAGATCACCATCAAACCTTTTAGAAGAACTTTTACACATGGAAAAGAATCTCTAATTGGTGTACACGAAAGTGATGATCTTTCACAAATTCTTCCTGCTGAAACTGCTTTATTAGGTAATGAGGATACAGAGATGATTTTCTACAAAAAATTTGTAGAGCATAAGCTCCAAACTTTTGAATTAAAAGCTGAAAATCATCCACCAAGAAAAGATGAAGGTACGCAAAAACAAAAGGTGAGTAATAAAGAAGAGGTCATGGGACCAATGATTCTTTGTATAGACACAAGTGCTTCTATGCTTGGTAAACCCGAACAAATTGCCAAAACACTTTGTTTTGCTATGATGAAGTTAGCCTTAGAAAATAAAAGAAAATGCCTTTTATTTTCATTTGGTGCAACAGAAGAAGAAATCAAAAAAATTGACCTTAGTAACCTTCACAATGGTTTAGAACCACTTATTGAGTTTTTATCAATGTCATTTAGTGCGGGAACAAATGCCGGTCCTGCACTAAGAACTGCGATTGAAGCCATGCAATCGGATGATTATCGAAAGGCAGACCTTATGCTTATTACAGATGGAAAAATTCCTCCTTTTGATACGCCTTTGTTGCATAAACTTAGAAAAGCTCAATCAAAAGACAGTCGCTTCTTTGCTGTTACATTTGGCCCTGAAAATGCTCCTGAATTAAAGCCTTTTGATGTTGTCTGGAAATATAGAGCAAGTAAAAAAGATAGTTTAAAAGAGTTCGCCCGAAAAATTAAGAAATTCAGAAGAAAAAAATAAAACACTCATTATAAGTGTTTTACATTATATATTTATCGTTAACTAAAGTTAATATTGATTTTACTTTTAATTAGTAATACATTTGGTCTAGTGACACTCTATTCACTAGACTATTTTTTTACCAATTTTTTAGAACTTCCTATACATCTTTTCTATGACCTTAACACGAAAGATGTTTCTGATTTTGGCTTTACTTACTATCTTCTTTACTTCATTTACAGAAAACGTATTCCATAATCGAAACACAAACGCGACCAACTCAAGCAGACTAACCTACAAAGAATATGTAGCTTCATATGGTTTTTATGCAGTACAATCCATGAAGAAATATAAGATTCCTGCAAGTATAATTATTGCACAAGGAATGTTAGAATCTTCTTATGGTAATAGCTCTTTATCAAGAGTATCTAATAATCATTTTGGAATCAAATGTGGTGAATCTTGGAATGGCTACAGTATCAAACATGATGATGATAAAGCACAAGAATGTTTTAGAGTATATGCATGTGTAAAAGATTCTTATTTAGATCATGGTCAATTTTTAGCAAGTAGACCTTGGTATATTCCTCTATTTAAACTTGAAGTAAGAGATTACAAGAAATGGGCAATTGGATTACAAAATGCCGGATATGCCACTGATCCAACTTATGCCAATAAATTAATTACATTGATAGAAAGATATCAACTCTATCAATTAGACTATATGTAATAAAAAAATCTACGGAGGGGTAATGAAAATTACTCCTCTTCTTTTTTTGGAGGGAGGACAACTTCCGTTAATCGATAAAGAGCTGCTTTCATTTTTCTTTCGATAAAAGCATAAGGTTCCTTTTTCCTTGAAACATAAATAAAAGCAATACTTTCTATTCTTGCTTCTGGATTATCAAGGTTCAGAATACCCTTATTTAATCGATAGCTCTCTTTTAGTTGTCTTTTGATTCTATTCCTATCTGCAGCGTGTTTAAAGCCACGCTTCGAGACTGAGAACAAAACTTGAGGAGGGACAGATGAATTTTCTAAATCATCTGATAAAGTATAATACACTTTACAAGGAAATACAAATACAGATTTCCCTTTTGAGAACATTTTATCAATGTCACTCTTACTTTTTAAATGTTCAGACTTGGGGAAAGTCGAATTCTCAAAAGTTGGTAAAGGTGCGGACTTCATAAAATTTTGGATAAAAAAAAAGTGAAGGTTCGATGCAGTTGCTGCCGCCGAACCTTCAGCTCTTATTTCTTTGTGCGGGCTTCCGCGGGGTACCTGAGCACCCCGCAGAGACGCTTAGATAAAAGCTGCAGACTTATGTCAATTAAGCGTTAGCGGCAGCTTTTTGTTTTTTTGCAACAAGGCGCTCAGCTTTTTGCACTTGGCCTTTGTTGTAATTCAATTTGTCTTGATTTTTCAAGATCTTTTTTGCGATACGAGTTTTCATCACAATAATTTTTTTAGTGTTCTGAAACACACCCTACTTTAGGGTGCTATCTAGGCCTTATGTTTTCTTGAATCAGAAACTGTAAGGCTCTTTCTTCCTTTTTTTCTTCTCGCTGCAAGAACGTTACGTCCGTTTGCTGTTAGCATACGTTGACGGAAACCATGCTTGTTTCTTCTCTTGCGGTTCGAAGGTTGAAATGTTCTTTTCATCGTACTGTGTAAGATTAGAATTTTTCGGCTTGCAAAAGTAAGCATACTTCTGCTAAACTACAAGCCAAATTTAGCTGACTATCACTATATTTCAATGAAATACACTGTTTTTTCAAAAGTATTAACAGCATTAACATTTAAAAAGTGCCTTTTGAGTCCCAGAATTTTGAGATTTCACACGTTTAAGCAGTCTTTACTGTCAGTGATATACCTTTAAAAATCAACACTATAGAAAACTATAGTATTCATTGTCTTTCGTAATCATCAGTATAATTCGGTTGCAAAGATAAACTATTTACTTGGGCTTTCCTTTTTTATTTCTGAAATATTCTCCGAAAGAAGAACTTATTCACATTTAATCTATCTCATTTACAGTAATCTACTAGTTATCAACAAAGTTGTGAGCTATTTTTTAGAAAAAGCGACTTTTATCCCCATTAATATGAAAATTACACCTGAAAATCTATTCATTAATATCTTAAACTGTGGATTACTTTTAATTTTTGTTGAAAACCCGGCTGACAATAAAGTTATAAACATAAACCACAACACACCAATTAAGGCATAAGTAACTCCTAATAATAAAAATGGAACGGTATCTTGAATTTTTTCAGGTTGAATAAATTGTGGAAAAAATGACAGAAAAAATAAAGCAACTTTAGGATTGAAGACATTTGTGATTAGTCCACTCATAAAATGTTGATAACTTTTCTTTTTTCTTGATTCGGTTTGTACCACTTCTGTCTTATCAACTTCTTTTGTAAAAATACTTTTTAATCCTAAATAAATAAGATACCCAGCTCCTAAATATTTTATTACCTCAAAAGCTAAAGATGATTGTGCTAACAGCCATGATAAACCTAATGAAGCAAATAAGGTATGTACTAATACTCCTGCATTAATTCCCATAGTTGATAACACACCAGCTTTCTTGCCATGTGATAAAGATTTATTTAACACAAACATGGTATCTATTCCTGGAGTGGCTATAAATAATAGTGCAGCAATAATAAATGCTTCGAAATGTATAATTCCTGTTTCCATTGGTCTATCATATTTAAATAAAAAAAGAAGGCTTTGATTTTATCATTAAAACCAAAGCCTTCTTTATAATTTTTTTTGCTTTATTTTTCTATGCTCAGCATGTCGTCAATTTTCTCTACAATTTTATAGAAGTCAGCATTTTCTTCTACAAAATCATGTTCAGACATTTTGATACGTAACAGAGGTCCCTCATAAGTATCGATCCATTCATTATAAAGCTTATTTAAGTTGTTTAAATACTCTTCTGGAATCGTTTTCTCATAACTTCTACCTCTTTTAAGTATCTGAGCTTTTAGACGATCTAAATCTGTGTCTAGATATATTAATAAGTCAGGCTTCGGCAATTGGGAAGATAAGGAGGAGAATAATTTCCAATAAGATTCAAAATCTCTATCATCCATTTGTCCTGAAACATGCAAATTTCTAGCGAAGATGTGTGCGTTTTCCTCAAATGATCTATCCTGAATAATAGGCATTCCAGTAGCATTAATATCTAACATCTGCTGAAAGCTATTATCTAAGAATCTCACTTGAGTATGAAAAGCCCATCTTTTCATATCGTCATAAAAATCTTCTAGATAAGGATTATCCGCTGTACTTTCAAATTCTGCTTTCCATCCGAAATGTTCAGAAAGCATCTTTGTAAGTGTCGTTTTGCCTGACCCAATATTTCCTGCTATCGCTACGTATTGCATATACTAACCAACCCTTATGATAAAAGGTATATTTTTAAGATTACTAAGTGTTTGAACAAATAAAAAGTGTCTGTCATTTAGATAACAAACACTCCTTCGTCTTTGTTATTTCTATTAAGACTTATACACGAGCTTTTGATGCTTGTAACTCTGCATCAATGTTAGCTACAATTTGTTCAAAATGTTCTTCATGCTCTACAAAGTCTAAATCTTCCATATCAATGATCAATAATTTACCTTGATCATAGTTAGAAATCCACTCTTCGTAAAAATCATTAAGACCTGTTAAATAAGCTCTAGAGATACTTTGTTCGTATTCTCTACCACGCTTTCTGATATGATCTAATAATTGTGGTACACTAGTTCTCAAATAGATTAATAAATCTGGAGCAGGTGCATGATCAGCTACTGAAGAAAAAACAGCTTGGAATACTTCATTATCACGATCAGATAAATGACCATCAAGGTTTAATTGACGAGCGAAGATATGTGCATCTTCATACAAAGATCTGTCTTGGATAATTGGAGTATGTGTTTTTGAAACTTCCATCACCTGACGAAAACGACTATTTAAGAAGTAAATTTGAAGAGGAAATGCCCATCTTGACATATCGTCATAAAAATCTTCTAAATACGGGTTATCATCAGCACTTTCGTATCTTGGTTCCCAACCAAAATGTTCAGCAAGTTTACCTGTAAGCGTTGTTTTTCCACTACCGATGTTTCCGGCTATAGCTATATACATTCGATAAAAATATTTTCAGTTTAGACTTAAAACAAAAGAGGATTAGGCAAGAGTACCTACATTTTTACGGATACGCATTGCTGATTCGATAGCAGATGCGATTCTTTCAAAATCATTAGGGTTATTTACGATATCTACATCATTGACATCTACAACAAGAAGACCTCCTTTTTCATAGTTTGAGATCCACTCTTCATACAACTCATTTAAGTTTTGTAGATATTCTTCTGGGATAGTTTGTTCGTATTCTCTACCTCTCTTTTGAATATTCGCTTTTAGTTTCTTTATATCTGCTCTTAAATAGATTAAGAGATGAGGAGGATTCGCTTTTGCTTCATATAGCTTTGATAATGCAGAGTAATTTTCAAAATCACGTTGGTGCATTAATCCAGAGCGACGAAGGTTTTCAGTAAATACATATGTTCCTTCATATAAACTACGATCCTGAATCACCGGGTTATCAACTGTAGCGTCTTGTACTTGCTCAAAACGGTGGTTTAAGAAATATGTTTGTAAGTGAAAAGCCCACTTTTCCATATCCTCATAAAAATCCTCTAAATAAGGATTGTTGCTTGTACTTTCATACAGCGCTCTCCAACCAAAGCGTTCTGATAACAAACGTGTTAAAGTGGTTTTACCACATCCGATGTTTCCGGCTATTGCAATATACATGAAAAATGATTTCTGAAGTAATGAAGTTTAACGAAATAGATCTACATGATCCGTTATCGTTTTGCAAATATATAGTTTTTATTTTCGCTTCTATAGACTTAGATATAGAAAGCTTGTTAATAGACTACTCAACAATTATTAATGACTGATTTTCAGCAGAATACTATTTAAAAATAGTGATTAGAAGTACAACTATTCCTACTAGAATAGCCGCACGAATTAGGATAGGTTTACGCTCTGTACTTCTACTTCTCTCTCTTGAAAATGAGATACTTCTACGTACACCTTCAGCGCTTTCTTCTTTATCTTTTTCAGTTTTAGAGTACTTGTCATACAAGGCCTGCATTCTAGCATCTCTTTCTTCTTTTTCTGCATCATAGTATCGAGGGGTGAAATCGAAAGTTCTATGTTGCAACAATTTAAAAAATGCTCCTCTTTTCATTTTAAACTCTTTTGACTGATAATTTACTATTTTTTCGACGCCTTGTCAAAAACTATATGGAAATATAACAAGGGCCTAATTACAAAAGTAAAGAAACTTTATTGCATTTAACTACTTGATTTTATTTTGTTTAGATACAAATGCTTCTTATTTAATTTTTTTAGGAGGTTCAAGAAATTTTAAAATTTCACTAATCACTCATTTTGAAGAAGGTAAGTTTACATTTTGAGTATTTTAAAGGCATAAATACTATAAAGATTCATTCAAACACTATAAAATTTCATTAAAATTTATACTCACTTGACATTTATATAGAAAGTGAACCCCCTCAACGTTTTTATTTTATTTACGAACCTTTATTTTTGTGTGGGAATTTTTACGAAATTGCCACTCAAACAGAAAAACGAAAAATTATATTATAACATTTTAAGTATGTCAGCAACAAAATTTGACCTGATCGTCATCGGTAGTGGACCTGGTGGATATGTAGCAGCAATCCGTGCATCTCAACTAGGTAAAAAAGTAGCCGTAGTAGAGAAAGCAGAACTAGGTGGTATCTGTCTTAACTGGGGATGTATCCCTACAAAAGCACTTTTAAAGAGTGGTCAGGTATTCCAATACATTAACCATGCAAAAGACTATGGTATTAATGTAGGTGAAGCTGAAGCGGACTTCGGTGCAATGGTACAAAGAAGCCGTGGTGTAGCTGCTGGTATGAGTAAAGGTGTTGAGTTCTTAATCAAGAAGAACAAGATTGAAAAACTTTTAGGTTTCGGTAAATTAGTAGGACCTAAGCAAGTTGAAGTTACTGATGCTGAAGGTAAGGCTACAGTATATGACGCTGACAGCATTATCCTTGCTACTGGTGGTAGAGCAAAACAACTTCCTCATATCAAAATTGATGGCGAAAAAGTAATTGGATACCGTCAAGCAATGACTTTACCTAAACAACCTAAGAAAATGGTAGTTATGGGTTCTGGTGCTATCGGTGTTGAGTTTGCTTATTTCTATAACTCAATCGGTACTGAAGTAACTGTTGTTGAATACTTACCGCGCATCGTACCTAACGAAGATGCTGATGTTTCTAAAGAATTAGAGCGTAACTTCAAAAAACAAGGTATCAATGTAATGACTAACGCAGCTGTTCAGTCTGTTGATACTTCTGGAGAAGGTTGTGTAGTTAAAATCACTGACAACAAAAAAGGTAAAGAAACTACTATCGAGTGTGATGTAGTGCTTTCTGCTGTTGGTGTTGAGACAAACTTAGAAGGTATCGGTCTTGAGGAAGTTGGTGTTGCTCATGACAAAGGTAAAGTTTTAGTAAACGATTACTACCAAACTAATATTCCTTCTGTATATGCAATCGGTGATATCGTTCACGGTCCTGCATTAGCTCACGTAGCTTCTCATGAAGGTATTATCTGTGTTGAGAAAATCGCAGGTATGTCTCCAGAGCCAATGAACTACGGTAACATCCCAGGCTGTACTTACACAGTTCCTGAAGTTGCATCAGTTGGTATGACTGAAGAGCAAGCAAAAGAAGCTGGTTATGAAATCAAAGTGGGTAAATTCCCATTCTCTGCTTCAGGTAAAGCATCTGCTGCTGGTCATAAAGAAGGTTTCGTTAAAGTGATCTTTGACGCGAAGTATGGTGAGTGGTTAGGTTGCCATATGATTGGTTCTAACGTTACTGAAATGATTGCTGAAGCAGTTGTTGCTCGTAAATTAGAAGTAACTGGTCACGAAATCATCACTGCGGTTCACCCTCACCCAACATTATCTGAAGCGGTAATGGAGGCTGCGGCATTAGCATATGACGAGTGTATCCACTTATAAGATATAAGGATTAACCTTCGGGTTGATTTTATTGAAGCCATCAGGAGCGAAAGCTTTTGATGGCTTTTTTTATACATACTATGTTCTTCATTCTTAACTTTTCATTCTTCATTCGTTCTTGTGGTTCGTGAGACACCATAAATGGTGCCTCTACGGAGTAGTACTTTTAACCAGAATTAAAACTAATAGTTATAATTAAAGTAATTTATTGGTTAAAAAACATAAAATTACAAGGTTACATAACTTTTTGTTATATATATTAATTTTTAGTGTTAGCTACCCTGCCCTAAACTCTCTACTTTTGTATTGTTCTCGAAAGAGAAAAAATCAAAAACGATCATACTATAAATAAAAAAATGATGACTACTCAATCTAATTTAACGATCACTCACTTGCGCCTTAAATCTTATCACATTGCATTATCAAATGCTTTAAGATAATCTCATTAAGCCCTTCATTGATTCTCAATTCTGAGAACAAAAGTGATTTCAAATCACGAAAGACTTTATTGCTAATCAATCAAAACTATACAACAATGCCTGATTTTATATTTAGAGGTTTACTCTTCTCTACATTATTCATCAACTGTTTGATGGGACTGTTATTCGCTACAGTTGTGATGTATATCCTAAATAGGCTAAATGTATATCGCTTTATTTTCTTCCGAGGGCTGTTCAACATATGTTTAATTCTCACATGTATTTACATAGTGACATTGATATTCAAATAATGGTCAAGAAAATTACAAAAATAGCGATTGTAGCCTTGGTACTCACAGGAGCATTCTTTATCGTCCGATCGCTTTATCACTTTTATATTATTACACCATGGACAAGAGATGGTAGAATCAGAACTGATGTGGTGGAAGTTTCTCCTTTCTTAACGAATAAAATAGATTCTGTTTATGTTTCAGAAAATCAATTGGTAGAGGCTGGTGACACACTTTTCACACAAGAAATTGAAGATTATCAAATTGCTTTAAGAGATGAAAAAGCGACACTTTCTTTACTTTGGATCAAAACTCAACGTGCTAAAGGTGATTATAAAAGACGTGCAAGCATGAATCATAGAGGTGTTAGTGCTGAAGAGGTTTTTGATATGAAATATGCCTATGAAGAAGCTAAAGCAAGTTACAACAAACAAAAAATCATTGTTGATAAAGCGAAATTGGATTTGGAAAGAATTGCAACGGTAGCTCCTTGCAGTGGATACATCACTAATATCAGTAAGTTCAAAGGAGATATCGTTTCACATAGTTCTAGAGTAATGTCGTTAGTCGATCTAAAAAAGACATACATCTATGGATACTTCTTGGAGACTCAAATTCAAAATATCAAGCCGGGTAGTGAAGTTAAAATCGAACTTATGGCTTATCCTGATCAGATTTTCAAAGGACATGTTCAGCAGATTGCGAAAGGTATTTCAGATTATAGCAATACTTCTGATGATGGTGGTTTGCATAAGGTAACACCAACTTTCGAATGGGTACGATTGGCACAACGTATTCCAGTCATGATTACAATCGATGAAATCCCTCAAGATATAAAACTAACAGTTGGGATGACCGCTACACTTATTATTGAATCTCAAGACACAGAAGAAAGTTTCTTCTTAAAAATCAATCTAGATGACTTCCTCGAATAATTTCAAATTGCGATACATACTCACTGTCTATATTGCAGTGATATTAGTACAGTGGGTCACAATGAGATCTGATCTTGCTTCGGCAGAAACGGCTGTTACTTCAGTACTTTCAGTACTTCAATTTTCTAGAGGTACGATCTTCCATAAATCTAAACTTCGTGCAGCAGGTAATTTAATTGCTGCAACGGCTGCTCTAACATTATTCGGTGCTTTTGGACAAATCACTCCTGTTTTCTTAACAACTATCGGTCTTTGGCTATTCTTTGTCATTTTCGTTGGAGGCTTAGGAAATCAAAATAACATTTACATGTTTAGAAACTCAGGTTATACTGCCATGATTGTCATTAAAAACGTGATTGGTACATACACTGTAGATGCTTTTGATTATGCTTTACATCGTGTATTAGATATTTGGACTGGTATTATCTGTGCTTTATTTGTAGCTGAAATATTACTTCAACCTAATTTCAAAAAGAAACTAACCGTTGCTTACGATAAAACATTAAATGAGCTTTCGGGTCTGACAAAAAGAATCACGAATAGTTATCATAAAGAAAATGAACCTTTCGATAGAACATCTTTAAGAAACTTATCTCCTATTATTTCTTCTTTATCAAAATTAGAAAATGAGATACGTAGTGAGCACTTCTTTAATCATCATGAGATTAATTTAAATAGAGAATTTATTGCTGCTATTTATTCGATCAGAGAACGTCTTTCATTCTTGTCATTTCAAATGAAAAATAAACATGAGCACGATTTAAAAAACAGTGAAAGTTTACAACAATATTTAGATGAATTCTCTGCTGATATTGCTCAAGCACTTACAGATTGTAAGGATATGCAACTAAATGAAATCAAAAGTTATTTTGCTGTTTTAGAACAGAAGTATGCAGATACAAAAGGAGAGTTTAGTTCGGTCAACTTAGTAGGTGTCATTCAAGATCTAGAAAGATTAATGTCTGTAAGAAGTGACATAATCAGTAGTAAAAGAGAGTATAAAGATCCTCCAAAACGTAAAGTAATACACCACATCAGTTATAGTGTTTTGGCAAGAAGAGGTATCCGCTCTATGACAGCCTTAGCTATTGCTTCTCTTGTTTGGTATTTAACTGGCGTTGAAAAAGGTGGTTATTTATTGACTTACTCAGTGCTTTACACTACACTTTATGGAGGTGAAAATCCTAAAAGTATGGCTATAAGAAATACATTAGGTATGTTTTTAGGTATCTGTTTAGGTTTTATTTATTCCTTTTACATCATTCCTCATATGGATGGTTTCTTAATGTTGGCAATTTCACAAATACCATTAATTGTCATCTTAGGATTATTAAAAACAACACCGTGGACCAACGGTATGAGTACTAGTTGTGGTGTTGTAGCGTATAACCTTCTCCCCATTACCAACTTAAGCAACTATAGTTTAGAATACTTCTTAAACATTGCAACGGCTGCAGCCATTGCGGCATTCATTATTGCTTTCTGTTTGACATGTGTTTTTCCTGAAAAATCATCTGTCGTCAAAAGGAGCATTTTCACCAAAGTCTATGAAGATGCCATCAAAGAATTGGGTACCTTTTCAAAAAACCTTCATTCTTTCGAAAGTATAATGTCAGATCGAATCAGTCAGATATGGAGTACTTTTCCTAAAGGTGACCAACGTTTCGAGATGTCAAGAGAGATGTTTAATATCTCTATGATTATCAAAACGTACAATGAACTGAACGTCCACTTTGGTAGTCATCCTCTTGAAAAATGCAGAAAATTAATTCAACAACACTTTATCGATTGTAAAAAGAAAAAAATACATCATTCAACTCCAAAAATAGAACTAGACGCAGTAGCTATAACATTAAATGAACGACTTCCAGAAATCACAGATAGCAAAGAACGTTTAGCGGTAGAATTAAAATCAGAGTATCTCGTCTACCTACTCAAATTATTAAAAAATCCTAGTTATTAATCGCTACGAAAATGAAAACTTACCCAACAATATCGCACATCACTTTACTTACAATTGTCAGTTTATTTATCTCCCTAACCGGCTGTAAAGTTGTAGGTCCTGACTTCGAAAAACCTTCAACTGATCTTCCTGATGAATATTATTATCAACAAGACAGCATCATGAATGACACCAATGTAAGAATGTTATTTGATGATGAAAGACTTCAAAATTTTATTGATTCAGCTTTAGCT
Source organism: Flammeovirga sp. AWQ4_249 (assembly GCF_056161045.1). Lineage (NCBI taxonomy): Bacteria > Pseudomonadati > Bacteroidota > Cytophagia > Cytophagales > Flammeovirgaceae > Flammeovirga > Flammeovirga sp. AWQ4_249. Next base: position 18,361 of record NZ_JBSWYJ010000039.1, on the reverse strand, counting down.
CAAAATAAAAACTTAGAGGTTGCCATTTCTAGAATTGAACAAGCAAAGTATCAATTAGGAATAACAAAGACACAAGCATTACCACAGTTTAATTATAATGGTAATCTAAATCTAGGAAATGATACAGATAAAAATACTCAATTAGGTGCAGGAGCAAATGCTTCGGTAAGTTGGGAACTTGACTTGTGGGGTAAATTTAAAAGAGGAAATGAGGGTGCTTGGGCTGAATATGCACAAACTGTATATGGTAAAAGAGCACTTGAACTTAGTTTGGTTACAGAAGTTATTGATGCTTACCTTACCATTTGCAACTATAACCAACAGATAGAAATTACTGAAAATACAATTGATTTACGTGAAGATCAACTTGAATTAATGCAAAGTAGATATGATCATGGTTTGATTTCTGACCTTGATTATAAAAGAAGTAAAATTCAATTATTAGATGCACAATCTCTTCTACCTCGATTACATCAAAAACTTCGTTTAGCAAATAATGCATTATGTATTTTGATGGGAATTAGTGTTAGAGATTTAAACATTACACAAGATTTAGATCATTTACTACAGCCCATTGCTATTACTCCTGGCTTACCTGCTGATTTGCTTTCAAAAAGACCTGATATTCTTCAAACTCAAGAAGCCGTAAGATCTGCCAATTCTCAAATAGGGGTAGCACAAGCTTTGCGTTTACCAAAGGTTTCATTAACTGGTATGTTTGGATTAGCTAGCGATAATTTATTTAGTTTTAATACACTTCACCCGGTAGTAGGAAAAGGTGGTCTTGATCTTTTTGGTCCTATCTTCAATTACAAAAGAAATAAAATGAATGTTTCTTTAGCTGAAGAAATTACTCACTCAGTAAAAGTAGAATATGAACAAACTGTATTAAATGCATTAAAAGAAGTAGAAGATGCTTTAGTAAAGATTGAGAATTTAAATGAATTGACTTCTGTTTCACAAGAGCAACTTGGAGAATCAACTGAAGTGAGAGATTTAGCATTAGAAAGATATTTTGGTGGATTGGATGATTATGATAGTGCTATCAATACGCAACAAGATTGTTTTGGACTTGAATTAGATTTAGCAGAACAACATTTAGATTTACTTCTAGCTTATGTGGAATTTTATAAATCCTTGGGTGGTAGTTGGAAAGAGGAAACGGAATTAGAATATCATATGAAAAAACATGAAGTCTTACCTCATAAATAAAAACTTAGGATTGTAATCAAACAAGACATTTTTGTAGTCTAACACTAAGCTTCATTGCATCTTTTTGTAGTGAGGCTTAGTTTTTTTAGATTGAGCTAGACCATTATTAATCAATCGATTAAAATACATCCAATTATCAATTTTTATTACATAACCTGTTTGCTATTGACTTGAACTATTTACTCTTATTTTCTTTTAGGGAGACAACCCTTACATGTTAAAAACCTATTTAGTGACCTATGAAAACCTTAGCATTATTATCATTTATAGTTTGTGTAACTTTCACGACTTCAATGGCTCAAGATCCTATTTCTAACGAATCTTTCGAGAAGTACTGGAATTCTCTGTCTGAACATAATCATCAATACTCTGAACAGAAAAAATATGAGGAAAAGATAGAAATCAAAAAAATTAAAGCATTGATTCATCAAAGTATTCAAAATGAACTCAGAGAAGTTAAAATTTTAAGTAGTGACGTAATCACTAATTTTGCTGTGATTGAAGATCATTTTCATGCTGAATTTGAAGCATTAGGTTTACCCTATACAAGATATGAGCATCATGAAGAAAGAGGTAATATTCCTTTGGAACATTGGGTAAATCATCATGCAAGAAAGATTATTCAACATAAAATGGCTCGTGTTGAAAAAGAAATCAAGGAATTTTATGATTGAAATCATTAGAAAATTTTTATCAAATGAGATTTTGCACCTTTTTTATGAATCAAGAGTAAAATATCTTTGTGCGATGAATTTTATCAACTCTATCTAAAAAATGAAAAAAATTTTATCCGCACTATTGTTTATTTCTATCTCATTATCAACTTTCGCTCAAACGGCGGAAGAAAACAAAGAAGAAGCAAAACCGGAAAAAACTCCATACGAAAAATCTGTTGATGTATTTAAAAGAGGTTTACGCCTTGATTTAAATAAAGACAAAACGTCCTATTTTAAAACAATCATCGGTATTCAAACCTGGTGGAGAATGGGTGAAACTAACCCTGGTACTATCAATAAATTGTCTGAAGAGCCAATCTCTAATTTTAGTGATTTTGCAATGCGTCGTATAAGAACGATGTTTTATGCAAATATCGAAGGTAAATATCTACTCTTTGCACACTTTGGAGCGACAAGTGATGGTACTTATTCTAATATTAATACCAATGTCTATGTTCATGACTTTCAAGGGCAATTAAAAATAGCTAACAAAAATTATCTTGGTGGTGGTATCCACTTTTGGCAAGGTCTATCTAGATTATCGAGAGTAGGTTCCAATAATTACCTTATCCTTGACAACCCTGGTTTCAATTTTCCTGAAGTAAATAGAACAGATGCAATTGTTCGTCAAATGGGAGTATTCGCTAGAGGTGTAACACTTGGCAAATTAGGTTATCAGTTTTCTGTCAATAAACCAATTATTTCTGCTGATGATGGGGCACCAACTTATAGTGGCAAACCAATGTCAGAAAATGAAATGATTGACGCCTATAATAAAGTTGATAATAATGGTAATAAAGTATATGCAAATGCTCAAATTGGGAATACATTCTTACTAAAGCAAACCAATTACAATTATAACGGTTACTTATATTGGCAATTTTGGGATGTAGAATCTCAATCTGTTTCTGGTGCTAGTCAGATGAATTATTTTGGTCAAAAAAGAGTATTAAATATTGGTGCTGGTTTCCAATATCAACCTGGCGGTACAGGAACTTACAGAAAGGATGATATGGGCAACTTATATGTTGAAGAAAATAATGTATCAAAATTCGCTGTAGATGTATTTTTAAGTTCACCAATTGGTCATAATGGTGGTGGATTTACAGGTTACGCAGTGTATTATAATTACAATTACGGTGAAGATTACCTGAGAACTTCTCACGTGTTAGGAGGATTTGCAGGAACAGATCCAAATGCCGATCAAGTTTCACCTCAAGGTGTTGGTTTCTCACAATTTTCACACGGTACAGGACATATTTTCCATACTGAATTAGCCTATACCCTACCAAAATCGATTTACAACTCTGAAAAGAAAATCCAGCCTTTTGTTGCCTTTTCATATAAAAATCTTGAAGGTTTAGACGAAGATTCTTTCCAAAGTGACTATGGTGTAAACTGGGCAATTATTGGGCAAAATGTTAAACTATCAGCTCAATATTCTCTTCGTCCTGTTTACATGACTAATGAACAAGGGTTAAATACAGTTGCTGATCATGCAGGTTTATTTGTAACTCAATTACAATTAAGAATCTGATAAGATTTGAATGAAGTACTTATAATATAAAAAAAATAGTCTACCATTTTTCTAAAACATGGTAGACTATTTTTTGCTCAAAAGTTTAATGCTTAACTCTTTTGTCTTGGTTTTTTATAGATAGGAACAGTACTGCAAGGTTCTCCAAACATGATGTTTTTTGCAACAGGTCTCAATCTTTCTGTAATATCAACATAAGCAGTTACCGGCACTTCTTCCTTACTACATCCTTTGACCACTACAGGTTTTCCTTCAAATTGGGTGATATCTAAATCTCTAATCGCCTTCTCGAAAAGCTTTTCTTCTAATCTTGATAAATCTCCGAAAACAATAGTAGAAGCATATTTCTCTAAACGAGTCGTCAATAACATATATGCCCAAGTTGGGATTACGACATCTTCAGAACATGTAATCGCAACATGTTTATCTTGATATTGAGACCAATCATGTTCTTTTAAAAATGCTCTAAAATCTTTTTCTCTTAGAATTAATCCCTGAAAAAGTTGTTCTTTTATATCTATCAGCACACGTTCACCTTCTATTCTAATATCTTCTAAGTCAAAAGATATCAAGGCACTTTGTGCTACTCTGTTTACTATTTCGTCCATATTACAAAGGTCTATAGTTTATATTAAGTCTACAAATCTGATGTAAGATCTTTCTGATAGAAATCACAAACCAAGGCTTCTCCATTAAATTCCATCTTAAAACGAGCAAGTCCTTCATTTAAATATTGCCCATCATTTTCAGAAGAATGTCCAAAGTCGATATACTTATAAGTATTAGTTCTCACTAATTCTGATAAAACGGCATCCAATACTTTAAAGTTTTTTCCTTCAGGAGAATTGACAGAATATTGAATCTTACAAACATGAGGAGTGAGAAATAATAAGACTCCTCCTAGCATAATTCCATCCTTAAAACCTGCGAATAATTTAAATTGTTTTGGAAACCTTTCTTTTAATAGTAACAACTCTTCTAATGAATGAGTGGGATCCAATTTGTATTTCGTATTCAGATTTTTCTTGAGTAAAGCATAAAAACACTCAAGATCTTTAGCTTCTTTTATTTCAATTCCATTTTGATGAGCTACTTTTATATTTCTTTTTTTTGCTCCACTAATGATTGAATTTTCTTTTTTAATCACTGTACTAAAATCTCTTCTCACTAATTTCCATTGATTCTTAAAAAGAGCATAAACATCCTCTTCTCCTTGCTCAGATTTATAGATATAAGGTATTACTTTATAGCTAATCGAAACTATATTATTTTCTTTATAGTACTTTTCTATAGCTAGAATAATATCAATAATCTTCTGAACAAAAGTTCTTTTTTTATAAAGTAAACCGCCGAATGTTAAACCTCCATGTGAAGAAATTTGTAGTTGTTTTACTGAAGCAGGAAATAAAGCCACCACTTTCCCTTTTTGATCTTCAATGATCAAACTATAGTCTTCAAATCGATCTTTATGATATTCCATAAAGGATCTTTGAAAGAAAAAATGTTGCTGCATACAACTTTCAACAAAAGCATTCCAGCGGCTTTTATCATTCGAAGTATACTTTTTTATATAAAATTCCTGTTTCAATTGTTAATTTCTTAGATATATACGATAAATTATACGGATGTATAGTAATTTCATGATTATAAAATTAAGTAAATATCATTTTCATTTTTTATCTATAAAAATCTTTTTTTGAACTAACTCTAGAGTTTATCATTTAATGAAAAAAATTGTTTCAATACTTTTAATCCTTTGTGGCATCCATCTCAGTGTTTTTGCACAAGATGATATTCAAAAAGCAAAAGAAAAAATTGCTAAAACGAAGGCTATTTTGGATGATACCCAATATCAAAGAGAAGCTTCTATGAGTGAACTAAATGATATTGAGGCTCAAATAGAAGGTAGAGAACATTATTTAGCTCAAATTCAAAAGAGAATAACTGAGGCTCAAAACGAAGAAAAACAAGCCATTATCGTTGCTGATTCTTTGAAAGGTAAAATTGTTGTTTTAAAAGAGGAATATGCTGAATTAGTATATGCTGCCTACAAAACAGGAAATGACTTTCAACAACTTGCTTATATTTTTTCTAGTGAAAACTTTACACAATTCGTTCGTAGAGCAAATTACCTCGAACATTATAAAGATGTACGAAAGAAGCAGATCTTAGAAATAGAACGCTCACAAGAGTTATTAGAAAATAAAAAAATTGAGATTGAAGCAAGAAATAAAGAAGCTTTAGCACTTTTGACGGAAGAACAAGTACAGCTTGATCAACTTGTAAAGCTAAAATCAAGACAGGCTATTGTAGTCAACGAATTAAGATTAAAAGAAAAAGAACTAACTGCACAACTAGAGAAAGAACAAAAAGCACTAATTGAACTTCAGCGTCAAATGTTGGCTATCACCTCTTCAGTAAATAATCAAAAAGAAGAGGATCCTTTTGATGAAGAATTTCCTACTGAGGAAACTGCTAAAACCGAAACTGTTACTGCAACCACCGTATCAACTAAATCTTTTCAAGATACAAAAGGCGTCTTAGAATGGCCTGTAGATGGTGGTGTAATTACTAATAGGTTTGGTATTCGACCGCACCCAGTTCTTACAGGTGTAACAATAGAAAATCATGGTATTGATTTAAGGGTAAAGGCTAAAACAACAGTTAAAAGTGTTTATAGTGGAGTAGTTACTGCTGTGACTAAAGTTCCAAATCTTCAAAATGTAATCATGGTAAGACATGATAATTACTTTACCGTTTATTCTAAATTGAGTAAAGTAAATGTAAAAGTTGATGATGTAGTTTCTAAGAACACAAAATTAGGAGAGGCTGGAGAAAATTTAGATGGCTTCTTTGAAGTGCAATTCCAAATATGGAATATGGACGGTGAAAAACTTGATCCTGAAGAATGGTTGGCTGAAAAAGATTAATAACATTACTATTCCTAGAATTACACCACACAAATAACGAATCGAATTTAATTCTTCATATCTTATCACGATTTGAAATAAAAATATCAAATTTCAACTTTTTTAAGAGTTGAAGATGAACTCTTCATGCTTTCTCTCGTTAGACATTTGAAGACAATTAACAATTAAAGATATTATGAAAAAACTTATTGGTACTTTTGTAGCTGTACTTACATGCTTAAGTCTGTTTGCTCAAACTCCCTCATTATCTAATAAAGTTCAAGGACAAGATATGGATTTTGAAACCATCAAAACACTTATCAAAGCTGAGAAAAGAGCTGTACTAAAAGAAAATATGAACTTATCTGAAGCTGAAGCTGAAAAATTCTGGCCAGTATATGATAAATATGAATATGAACAAGGTCAGTTATTGAATGAGCAATATTCCCTATTAAAACATTATGCTGAAAACTTTGAAACATTAGACGAAAAAAGTACAGAAGAACTAATGAATTCAAGTTTCAAGATGAACAAAAAAGAAATCGCTTTAAATCAAAAGTATTTCAAGGAAATGAAAAAAGTGGTTTCTACTCAAACTGCTGCTCGTTTCGTTCAAATTGTAAAGCAATTAAATACAGTTATTGATTTAAGTATGACACAAGAACTTCCTCTAGTGAATAACTTGTAAATCATTTCTTCAAAATAAAAAAAAGCCATCCCAATGTAAATTGAGATGGCTTTTTTTTAAAGTAGATGACCTGCTATTTCAAATCACTAAGTATTTTGTAGTGATAAGTAACTCCTGGCTTTCCTTTATCTCCTCCTTCTTTTTCCATTGATCCTGATCGACCATCTGTTAAGGTTATAGTTACTCTTTTATTGTTATCAGTCCATGTATAACCATCTATGCTAGCTACATTTGTGATCTCATTTCCTTGTTTATCTTTCAAGAAAATCTCAATATAAGAATCATCTTCACCAGTTGCAGAAGTCATTAACTGACCATCTTTAATAGCAATCCAATTTTCGCCTTCACCGTGTCTTACAAATTGATGATGAAATTCATTAGTTACTGTAGGTATTCTTTCATAAGGAACTGCCTTAGCAAACCACATTTGGCAATAGAATACTTGAGTAAATGGAATCATATATTTTTCACCATCTATAGTATAGATCATATTAAAATCGAATCCATTTCCGATATCTTCCCATCCAACCCATTCGTAAGTAAAGTCATTGGCACTGTATGAACCTTTATTATTTAATTTAGGTTGAGATAGAATTGATAGGTTTTTCATAGAAGTACCGCCAGCTCCCCAAGTTTGGTGACGAATACCCTTTACAGTACAATCTTCTCTAATTTCATATCCATGAAGTCTTCCATCAATTTGTGCGATAAATGTTCCTATCACTTTATTTTTCTCATGTACTGGCTGACCTGAGAACATATCCCTTTGAGCAGCATCAAACATAAACACATCTACGACTTGCGCTGCAGTTGGAATTTGATAAGCAGCAACACCATCAAACGTTTTATCAGGACCTTCTAAGAAGCTTTCTGGTGTAATATCACATGGTAAACCTGTTAAATCACCTGGGATTATCACATTCATTGGGTTGTCATAAGCAGCGACAAAGTTGACATCAAAACCATCAGCAGTTCTCGAGTTATTATCATTGATCATCACCCATTGGAATTCTCCTGATAAATCTCCTAATAAAAATTCATTATTGGCAACTGAAGCATCTCCTAAAGAAACCCAACCTGCATCATTTAATAAATCTTCGCTGAAATACCTTGCTCCTGCATTATTACCTAACAAGATAGATACTTCTGCTTTTTCTTTATATGAATTATAAGCATCATCAATCGTAGCATACTCTGCCTGTCTATTCCATGTTGTCTCTACTACTTGAAGTACAGTATTTGAATTAATAGCTACTGATGTTGGGAACCTCATTAAAATATATCCACCACCAAGAGAAACGAACTTAGATCCATTTCTGCTATAATCAGCAATATCAGCATTTGCAGAATTTCTTCTCGATTCCATTGATACATTATGATTGTCTTCAGATAAATCAAGAACATCATATTGTTCAGCTTTCATACCAGGACGATATAATTTAACTTCAGCATAAGTATGATTTAAGTATCCAGCTGATTCACCTCTGTACCAATCATCATAATATTCACCATCAATTTCTCGATTGCTTAAGGCATCATCATTATTTGTGTTTTTATCAAACGACTGAGTAGAAGCCATATCACCCCAATTATGGTTTGGCATTGGATCTCCATTAACATCTACCATTAATATATCTGATGCTAAAATGTTACCATCTAAAGTTCTTAACTGGAAATAGTTACTCTTATGGTGAGATGTAAATACCATATTATCACCCGTTAAAGCTGCTCCGGTTACTCTACCTGCACCTCTTCCTGATTCACCATTTTTTGGAGAGTTTAGATCTCCGAAAACTTTTCCAGCATTGAAACTAATACTCATATTAGCGTAATCCCATTCTAAATCTAAATAGATTGCTGTACCACCTTTCCATTGAGAGAATGAAATTAATCTTTGTTGTTCAAAACCGTCTGTTTCTTCTGAATTTTGAGTAAACAAGATATCACCTCCTCGGAATTTCACCTTTTTAGGATTGAATGCTTCTACTTCTTCAAAATAATCATCATCATCTCCATCTTCTGAAGATTCAACAGCTACACCTCCTGAAAAATTGTAATGTAAGGCATGAACCCAATTTTGGTCATCAGGCAAATTATCTTCTCTGTTCCATATTTCTTTCCAGATATCTTTACCTGTATTAATTCCTGAAGGATCTGTAGAACCATTTCCTCTATCTGAAACTACTCTAAAGAAACCTGCCTTTCCAGCTATAAATAAATAGCCTTCCTGATCAACATCTACTTGAGTAATACCTCCTATTTTTTGCATTAAGAAGTTTTTGTAACCTTCTCCGTCAAGGTCACTCCTTTCTATATCAAATCTTGCATCCCCTTTGTAACCTAATAACAGTGATGATTTCACCAAACCTGTTTCAATTTCAATAAGGTAAACTTTACTTTTTTTAGCAACCACAACAGTTAAGAATCTATTATCTGGTGATACACACATGTGACCACCTTGTGGTATTGGTATAGAGGTTTGCAATTCTGTAAGTGTTGCATCTCCTTCTAAACCTTGGAAATCATAATCTACTTCATAGATAGTGGAAGCTCCATTTGCCGAATTTAAAAAGAATACTCTTTGATTAAACGGCATTCTGATATTGGAGAGTTCATCATTTTGGGATAGTGATGCATCGGGTTCATCAACAGTGCGTTGACAAGCGATACCAGCAATAATTAGTAGAAAAAAGACTCCTACTTTAGTCAGCGTTTTCATAAGTGAAATTTGAAATTAATTAAAATGGATAAAGCGAAAATGTTCATCGAAGGATTGAAAGAAAAATCAATTGTCTAAATAGATTGGGTAAACAAAATGTATAAAAATAATTATACTTTCATTCGTTAGCTTGTTATAATAGACAGTTATCCTTGATTACGATTATTCGGTTTAAATATTAAATAGTTATATAAGTTTTTAATAGTTTTAATAAGTATTACATCTAATCATATATAGTCAATTTAGGATTATAAATTGACTTTTTTAGATTATTCTAATTTGAGTAATAATTTTTGAGTATTTAATAATTTTCCTCTTCAAATGTATATATCGATTGCTAAGTTCACAATTAAAAAATGAACTTTTTTAAAAATTCATTAACATTTATTTATATAACGAAATAATAAATTTTAGGTTACAAAAAAACTTTCTTCTTTTTGTACAAATTTTACCTATATTTATAATGTACGCTCAATGATAAATTAAACTAGAACTACTTCAGTAAATAGACTTATGCATCTTAACAAAATAACAATAGCAGGTTCTGGGACATTAGGTGCTCAGCTTTCATGGTATATTGCTATGAAAGGGCATACTGTGACATTATATGATATTTCAACATTAGGAATTGAAATTGGTAAATCACTACATCAAAAGTTCGCTGTTATTTTTCGTAAAAAACTTTCTTTACAACCAGAAGATTTAGAGCTTACCTTCTCACGAATTACTTATTCCGAAGAAATAGAAAATGCTTTAGATGAATGTGATTTATTAATAGAATGCATTCCTGAAAGAATGGATGCAAAAAAGAATTTTTATGAAGAGATATCACCTATTATTTCCCCTAATACGGTTGTAGCTTGTAATACAGATTCTTTTATACCTAGTAATTTAGTTCCTTTCTTTAAATATCCGGAACAGTTAGCAGGCACTCACTTTGCGAATACTTTGTGGGAAAATCCTTTGGTCGAAATCATGGGGCATTCAAATACTAGCCCTATTGTAATTGAAACTATGATAGACTTGGCAAAAAGCCTTGAGGTCATGCCCATCGTTCTTCAGAAGGAAAATAGTGGCTTTATTATGAATTCACTTTTGATTCCTATGTGTTCATCAGCCCTCTCTATGTTGGAAAGAGAAATTGCAGCCATGGAAGATATTGATAAATCATGGATGGTTATTGGTAACAAGTTTGGACCCTTTGCAATTATGGATGCTGTAGGATTAGATACTGTTTATAATATAGAAAAGCATTGGGGAGAAAAACTTGGTGATAAACAACGTTCAAAAAATGCCGAATTTCTATTGAATCACTACGTAAAACATGGTAAAATAGGTATAAAATCTGGTGAAGGGTTTTATAAATATCCTAAACCTAATTATACAAAAGAGACATTTTTAAAAATCTAAATATAAAGGCCACTTCATTTATAAACTATGAAGTGGCCTTTTCAATAATTCTATTAATAGTTAATCTAATACTTTAGGTACTCTAAAGAAATCAGCATCTTTTTTAGGAGCGTTCATTAAAGCATCTTCATGACTCAAAGTATGTTCTGCTTTATCTTCTCTCCAAACACTTTGTTCTTGCGTCATATGTGTTAAAGGTTCAACACCTTCTGTATTTACTTCTTCTAACTTAGCTACCCACTCCACGATTTCATTCATGCTTTTCAGCATTTTCTCTTCGCTCTTATCGTCTAATTCTAATCGTGATAAATGGGCGATTTTCTCGATTGACTCTTTATCAATAATCATAAAATAAATAGCTTATTTTTCAATTTAAAACACTAATAACGTTATAATTTACCAATATCGTAAATTATAATGCTTATTTTTACAATTTATATTCCTTAGGATATCTTGATTTTAATTCTCCTTCAATTGTTGCTTTGACTTGATTTCTCAATTGAGGAATATCTTTTAAAGTCATACCTTCTGTCGAAATAGGTGCATGTTGTACTAAAATCAGTGGAGTCCATTTCAAATAAGGTCCTAAAGCAGGCCAAATTTTCCAATTACTAACAATCGTAATTGGTACGATTGGTTTCTGTGCCCTTATGGCTATAATAAATGCTCCATCCTTAAATTTATTGAGTGTAGGTGGAGTTCTATTTTGAGTACCTTCTGGAAAAACACCTAAACTAAATCCTTGATCAAGTTTGTTTAAGCACTTTCTAAACATCTCCTCTGTTTTTTCTGGATTTCCTCTATCTACACATATATGTAGATTCCTAAACATCCAGCCAAATAATGGAGCTGTTGCTAAACTTCTTTTACCAAGAAAAACAACAAATTGATTGACAATTAATTGAATAGCTGGTATATCTAAAAATGAAGTATGGTTTGATACAAAAACATAAGGTTGACTATTATCTAATTTCGTTTTTCGAACCCTTTTTACGGGGATAAAAATCATAATATAGGTAAAAAGTGCCCAAAGTCTATTGATAAAAAAAGTAGCTTTTAATAGCTTCTTATTTGAGGACCAAATGATGATGGCAAATAATGGATAAAGTAAAATTAAACCCAATGCAAACATACTCACCCCCCATATCAAGTATAATCTTAGTATAAATCCCATTGCGAATGAAAGTTTTAATCTTGTTTGTTAGTAGTATTAGAGTGTTTAAAAAGTTTAATCAGTGAATAAAAGATCACTAATAAGGTAAGTCCAAAAATCAGCAAAAGTATTCTCATTAAAAAGAAACCTTTCTATTTTTTGGTACTTTTTTATAGCCTATTTGAATTTCCCATTACTTTTCTCGATTTCACTACTATATTTTCTCAAAACATAGCCAATATTTATTGGATAAAGCTTAATTTTATATTCTGTAGTCATAGTACATATCCATTCTTTTTATGCAATCAGTAGATAAGTTAAATCCTAAGGAATATATCATCGTTAAAGGTGCAAAAGTCAATAATCTAAAAAATGTTGATGTTGCAATTCCTCGAAATAGTTTTGTTGTAATTACAGGTGTTTCAGGTTCAGGAAAATCATCCTTAGCTTTTGATACTTTATTTGCAGAAGGACAAAGAATGTATGTTGAAAGTCTTAGTTCTTATGCCAGACAATTCTTAGGAAGAATGGAAAAGCCTGAGGTAGAATACATCCGAGGTATCTGCCCTGCCATTGCTGTAGAACAAAAGGTCTCAACTAAAAACCCTCGATCTACAGTAGGTACTACAACTGAAATTTATGACTATTTGAAGTTACTTTTTGCCAGAGTGGGTAAAACTTATTCTCCTGTATCTGGACAGGAAGTTGCAAAGTCATCTGTCACTGATATTGTCAATTATATCTATTCTTTTGATGAAGGGAGTAGATTTATTGTTTCTTGTCCTTTAGGATTACAGGAAGGAAGAGAAATAGATGTAGTACTGAAATTATTACTTCAACAAGGATTTACCAGAGTCATCCGAAAAGGTACAATTACATATATAGAAGAACTTTTAACTGACATTGAAAAAGGTGAAAAAGTTACTTTGGATGAATTAGAAATGCTGATTGATAGAAATGCGGTTAAAAAAGGAGATGAAGAAAATCAATTCCGTGTAGCGGATTCTATTCAAACGGCATTATTTGAAGGCAGAGGAGAATGTAAGATCGAATTTGTGAGAAAAGGTGAAGATAGTATTATCAAAACTTTCTCTGATAAGTTCGAAGCTGATGGGATTATTTTTGAAGAACCAAGTGTCAATTTATTTAGTTTCAACAATCCTTATGGCGCTTGTAAAAGATGTGAAGGTTTCGGTAAAGTTTTAGGCATCGATGAAGATCTTGTCATTCCTGATAAATCTTTATCGATTGTTGATGATGCCATTATTCCATGGCGAACTGAAACAATGAAGAAATGGTTGAAACCTTTATTGGATTCTGCTCATGAAACAAATTTCCCTATTTTCAGATCTTACAATGAATTAACTATTGACGAAAAAGATATTCTTTGGAATGGAAAAGGGAAGTTTAAAGGAATCAATGCTTTCTTTGATCATTTAGAATCTAAAAAACATAAAATTCAATATAGAGTAATGCTTTCAAGATATAGAGGTCGTACTTCTTGTCCTGAATGTCATGGTTCTCGTCTTAGAAAAGATGCTTCTTATGTCAAAATAAACGGTAAGTCAATCGTTGATATTGTATTAATGCCAATTAATGAAAGTGTTACCTTCTTTGACACAATTGAATTAAATAAACATGATCATAAAGTCGCTGATCGATTACTAGCAGAAATCAAGAACCGACTTAAATATATGAATAAGGTAGGATTAGGCTATCTTACTTTAAATCGATTGACTTCTACCCTATCTGGAGGTGAATACCAAAGAATCAAATTGGCGACTTCACTTGGAAGTGCTTTAGTTGGCTCAATGTATATTCTTGATGAACCAAGTATTGGACTTCATCCTAGAGATACACAAAACCTTATTTCTGTTCTTCTCGAATTAAAACGACTAGGTAATACTGTAATAGTTGTTGAACACGAAGAAGAAGTAATGAAAGCTGCCGATCAAATTATTGATATTGGGCCAGACGCTGGATCGTATGGTGGTGAACTTCGTTTTCAAGGAACAATTGAGGAAGCGATTAAGCATCCAGACACTTCTCATACAACAAAATATTTAAGTGGTAAAGCTTCTATTCCTACTCCTACCAAACGTAGAGAATGGAAAGAATATATTGAACTTAAGGGGGCTAAAGAAAACAACCTAAAGAATGTGGATGTAAAATTCCCATTAGGTACTGTGACTTGTATTACGGGAGTTTCTGGTTCTGGTAAATCGACATTAGTCAAAAAATGCCTTACTCCTGCTGTTTTAAGGGCTTTGGGTCAACATACTGACGAGAAACCAAAAGTCGATCAAGTAAGTGGTAATATATCTTCGATTAATAGAGTAGAATTTATTGATCAAAATCCAATTGGTAAATCTTCAAGATCTAATCCTGTTACCTATGTAAAAGCTTATGATGCTATTCGTGAATTATTTTCAAAACAAGAATTAGCCGTCAAAAGAGGCTACAAACCAGCATTCTTTTCATTTAATGTAGATGGAGGACGTTGTGAAGCTTGTCAAGGTGAAGGAACTACAAAAATTGAAATGCAGTTTATGGCAGATATTTATCTACCATGTGAAAGCTGTAATGGAGATCGTTTTAAAAACGAAATATTAGATATTAAATATAAAGAAAAAAGTATTTCTGATATTTTACATTTAAGTGTAGATGAAGCTGTTGAATTCTTTAGTGATCAAAAGAAAATTATACAACGTCTTCAGCCATTATTAGATGTTGGATTAGGTTATGTTCAATTAGGACAATCCTCTAATACTCTTAGTGGTGGTGAAGCACAACGTGTAAAATTAGCTTCTTTCTTAGCTAAAGGAACGCTTAAAGAAAGTGAGAAAGTACTTTTCATTTTCGATGAACCAACCACAGGTCTTCATTTCCATGATATCGATAAATTAATGAAATCGATTAATGCACTTATCGATAAAGGACACTCTGCAATTATCATTGAGCATAATGTAGAAGTCATCAAAACAGCAGACTGGGTTATTGACATTGGGCCTGAAGGAGGAAAAAATGGTGGTAAAATTGTTTTTGAAGGGACTCCTGATGATCTTGTAAAAACAAATGATGGATATACAACACAATATCTGAAAGCAATCATGAACTAACTAACTTCGATACCATGAGCATGAAAATCTATCTTATCAGACATACTACACCTGATATAGATGCTAAAAAAACACTTTACGGACAAAGTGATCTGGATGTTATACATTCTTTTGAAGAAGAAGTAAAAACTATTCACGACACTCTGGACCACACACTTTTCAACCGAGTCTATTATAGTCCATTAAAACGATGTAGACTTCTTGCTGAGGCTCTTCATAGTGATTTTAAAATTGAAGAACCTCGATTAATGGAAATCTCTTATGGTGATTGGGAAATGAGTAAATTTGCAGACATTAAAGAGGATTTAAGTGAATGGTCAAAATATTTTGATCATAAACCTGCTCCTAATGGAGAATCTTTGATGGATGTAAAAAGTAGAGTGCTTTCCTTCTGGAATGAGACAATCGAATACAAAGAAGGAGAAAAATTTGCCTTAGTAAGTCATGGAGTTGTCATGCGTATTTTATTAACTCATTTTTTAGAAATGCCTTTGAAGAATATATTCAAAATTCAGTTTAACTTTGGCAAAGTTATAGAACTTACAATGAACGAAACGGGACGAATCAACTTACATATTTAATTTTTATCATGAGTTTTGAAATCAATCTTCCAATATTTGAAGGACCTTTTGACCTTCTTCTTTTCTTTATTCAAAGAGATGAATTAGATATTCATGATATTCCTATCTATAGTATCACCAATGATTTTATGGGATATATGGAAGATATGGAAAGGTTAAATATTGAATTGGCGAGTGATTTCATCGTTGTAGCAGCAACTTTAATGCGTATTAAAGCGAAAATGCTATTACCCCGTGTCGAAAAAGATGAAGAAGGAAATGAAATTGACCCAAGAGATGAATTGGTAAAACACCTTCTTGAATACATGAAATATAAATCTGTTTTGAATACTCTAGAAGAGTGGGAAGCAGATATGTTGGACCGTGAGAAAAGAGGAAATATTCCTGAAGAGATCAAGCAAAAAGAAGAAGAAATTGGTGTAGAACAAGAACTTCAGGACATTGATTTATTTAAACTCTTAAAGTTCTATCAGAAAGCAATATTCCGTGCAGAAGAAAGAGATAATGCTCCTCGACACCAAGTAATTCCATACCCATATTCTCAAGAAGAACGTCAAGATACCATTCAAAAGAGATTAGAAACTCGCGAAAAATTCTCTTTCATGGAATTAATTCAAGAAGATTTTAATAACGTTTCTATTGTTTTTAATTTCCTTGCTGTACTGGAATTATTGTCCCAAAATAAAATTACGATCGAGGTCTATGAAGGATTTAACAACTTTGATATCAAAAGATTAGATAAATCAGTCGCTTAAATTTATTTTTCAAAATAATGTGAATTTCATCACATTTTATCTCTTTTCATTTTTATACCTTGCAGTAACGATTAATTAAAATTACTACTTATTACTGCTTTACTATGAGATATTTAATTCTACTATTTTTACTACCCTTATTGATTTTAGGATGTGATGAAGAAGCTTCAGTACAACCCCAAGATGATGCTTCTAATCAAACTTTTGATTCAATCTATGTTACCTATAAAGTAACATATCAAGGGCAATGGACTGCATCTTCACACCCCTTAGATTATCCAGATAATACTCATTTTTCAGGTGCAATAGGCATGACACATAAAGCAGGTATTTCTTTATTCCAAAGAGGTCAACTAGCATCTCGTGGCATTAAAGTTATGGCTGAAGTGGGTCAAAAATCTCCGTTAACTGAAGAAATAAATAGTATCATTGAACAAGGCAATGCGGATCAATTAATCAGTCAACCTATGTTATCCACCGGTACTTCAAAAGTAGAATTTGAAATTCAAATTAACCCTGAAAATAGTTATGTAAGTATCGTTTCTATGATTGCACCAAGTCCTGATTGGTTTATTGCAATAGAAGGATTACAACTTTATGAAAATAATGAATGGATTGAAGATATAACAGTAGAACCTGTACATTATGATGCCGGTACTGATAGTGGTGATACATTCAATGCACCAAATATGGAAACTACTCCCCAAGAAAATATATTTGAAATTGTCTCTAATCCATTAGGAAATGGTCATCAAGTAGAAAACCCAGTTGCGACTTTCAGATTTCAAAAATTATAAAATAAAAAAGGTTATCTCCTGCATCTTGAGATAACCTTTTTTGCATTATTAATAGCTTTCTTATTGTACGTTATAACCTTTTCCTGTCATACACGCGCTAAAAGCTTTATTAAAGTTACTTTTTAGTTCTTGCTCTTGTTGAGAAGCAGCTTTATTATTAGCTTCTTGTTCTTTAGCGTCTCCATAAACCTTCGCTCTTCTACCACGAAGTCCACCAACCACTGAACCAATAGCAGCACCTTTTCCTGCGTCTCCTGCAATTGCTCCGATAGCAGCTCCAGCAGCAGCACCTCCTGCAGCACCAACTACCATTGAACCATCTGCTGATGTATCCGCTTGCTTTGCTTCTACTTTTGTAGGATTCATAGGATCATAACCTGTTTGTTCAACAGCCCATTTATAACAAGCCATTTCATCAGCATCTAAAGTTGCTTGATCTTGACCATCTGATGGAAATACATACAAACCTAAACTTTTTGCGATAGATGTATTTACTTGTGTAGTATTTGTTGCTTCTTGAGCATGAACATTAAAGATTGTCATTAAAATAAAGCTAGATAGTAAATAGATTTTTCTCATTTTTATAGAATTAGATTCCTTCGTTTAATTAAGTTGTTTTGTTTAACGACAAACATTATAATTAAACTATCAAAATATGATTAAATACTATTATATATCAATAGTGTCCTAAACGTTTTCATTTTCTGAAAAAATGCACGTTTAAGCTATTATTATTGTATAAAATCATTCAATATTAAAATAAAT
>NZ_JBSWYJ010000038.1:0-52215 GCF_056161045.1 Flammeovirga sp. AWQ4_249 | reverse complement strand
GTGTGAGAATATGTTTTTTTTATGCAACTCAAAGTTAATTGAGATACTTAAACTTTTCTCACACTTTTTTAAACGTTTAGGACGCTATTGAAAAATTATTATATTTATGAAAAATTGTATTGCACAAATTATAGTCACAAACATTGAAGTGATTTTGCAATGCAACAATGTAATAAGAAGGCTTCCTTAAGCAGAAAACAAACTTTATATTATGAATAACTAATCATTGCATCTCATCTTTTATGGCTATTTAATTATGTCATAATCTCATGTGAAGCTATATCTTATCAGAACTTATATGAAAAAATAAATCTAATTTCGCTAACATTACAACCAAATAATAGTGAATTATATACATTCGTTTGAGCATTGGCATTCACTAGGGTTGATTTAATAAAATATCTCTTCAGAAAATGCAGTGCAGACTTAAATTTTTTGAAGCACAAAAATAGAACTAAGCATTTCCATTTAAATAGGAAAAACATTCGATTATTTAAAATAGAGACACAAACAATTAGAAAATTCAAGACAAACTCTGGTCCAAGACAAGCTAAACTGATATCTGGGTTTTCTTTAATCGTAAATACTATTACATGGGGTAAGGAAACATATGCTAATTGTTTTAGAATGTGTGATAATAATACACTAAAAAAACAACTTTCGATTTTAGAAAAAAAAATTATGGCAGATGTTAAAACTACTATTAAAAAAAATATATCAAATCTAAGCATCTGAATAAGAAAGATTTATCAGATATTTCATATGTAGTATTAACAGGCAATTCAAATTCTGATAATTAAGAAATTTATGAAATAGGAATGAAAATAGTGAAAGATATTTCTAAAAATTTAAGAACAAAAAAGAAGTCATATCAAGAAAGTATTGATAATGTAAAAAAAGACTCAAATAATATTAATAATTGGATAAGATTTTTTATTAAAGGAAAAAAATAAAACTATGAAAAAAATTTTAATAATCTTTTTATTACTATCATCATGTGGAAAATTAAGAGAACCCAAATTCCTTGGAACTTGGTCAATCCATGATGCTAGTATAAAGAATTATGATAATACATTGATATTTTATACTAACATTTTCTCTTTGGAAGAAGATTGGACTTGTTCCTTACCAAAAGTTATTGATTCTACAGCTACAGATTGTGGAAGTCGTTGTGAAGGACAATGGGAAGTTATAAGAGAAAATGATATCACATATTTAAATTTTACCACCACTAACAAAATTTTTAACAGAAAGTTTACTGTTAAATCGATAAGAAAAATTCAAGATATGAATAATGGATTTGGTTATATATTTAATATGAAATTAGAATCAGATTCAATTTATTTAGATTGTTATAGATATTGAATTTAAATTCAAAAAAATAATAAATTTTCAATTCAATCTAAATACTTATTAAGTTTTCTACAGTTTGAGGTATTAAACGATAGTATCATTATGTACTAATAAAATATAATAGTCTCCCAACTGTTCTAAATATCACCACATAAGCGTTATTTAGAACGATCTAATTATATAAGTTTTCAACTTATCATAAAATTGCAAGCCAATCTATGTTGAGGTAGATTGACCCCACTGTTAGTAAAGTTAAACGTTAGCGTCATTACGAACTATAATATTGTTTAAGTTTGTACCTTATAACAACAAAACAAGCCAATCTATCCCAAAAATAGATTGGCTTGTTTCATTAAGAAGAATACGTCTATTTAGTTTTTAAAATCCCTCACCACCATATCCAAAAACTGTTCAATCATTTTTCTATTATCCCCTTTCATTTCTTGTATGATATGAAATTTTTTAAAGAGTGCTTTATCAATTAAATTTAGGTTAGTGTCATCGAGTAGAGCATTGGCGGAAATTTCTAATATATTCTCACTTTACTCAAAAAAAACTTTGCTATCTTTACCCCATAAACGAACAACAGTTATGTGTACATCCCGCTTTATCAATCCCTTTACGGATTTCGGCTTTAAAAAAATATTTGGAGAAGAGGATAATAAAGATATTCTTATTGACTTTTTAAATTCAGTACTCCCCGCAGAAGATCAAATTAAAGATTTGACATATAAGTCTACGGAACATTTACCGAAAAATGATACTGACCGTAAAGCTATTTATGATTTATATTGTGAGAATGAAAAAGGCGAGAAGTTTATCGTTGAACTACAACGAGCCTCTCAAAAGTTTTTTAAAGATCGTACCATTTATTATTCTAGTTTCCCAATTCAAGAGCAAGCAGAGAAGGGTATGTCTTGGAATTACGAATTGAAAGCCGTGTACGTGATCTCCATAATGGATTTTATTTTTGATGAAGAAGATGAAGAATTTCATCATATCGTAGAACTAAAGAACCAAAAAAATAAAGTTTTTTATGATAAACTAAAGTTTGTTTACTTAGAATTACCAAAGTTTAATAAGCAAGAAGCAGAATTGAAAACTGCCTTTGATAAATGGATATTCTTACTTAAAAATTTAACTTCTTTTGAAGAAATGCCTTCTATCTTAAAAGAAAGAATCTTTAAAAAGATTTTGAAATTAGCAGAATACACAGCCCTTCCAAAAGCAGATCAAAAAAGGTATGATGATGACTTGAAACGATTTCGTGATTATGTCAATACTTTGGACGCGAGGGAAGAAAAAGGAGAGAAAAGAGGAATTGAAATAGGAGAAAAGAAGAAAGCTATTGAAACAGCTAAAAACTTCCTACAAATGGGTTTATCAATCGAGCAAGTTGCAAAAGGTACAGGTTTAACAATCGAAGAAATTAAGAATCTTTAGAAGGAGTAATTTTTCAATGGAAATATCTCCCAAATGATTATAAGGCTTCCTTTAGAAGCAACCCCCACTGTTCTAAGTCTACTCCCTGTTTTAAGTATTAAGCAGTAGACGTTACTTAGAACTATCCCATTGTATAAGTTTTCAACTTATCATAAAATTGCAAGCCAATCTATGTTGAGGTAGATTGACCCCACTGTTAGTAATGTTAAGCGTTAGCGTCATTACGAACTATAATATTGTTTAAGTTTGTACCTTATAACAACAAAACAAGCCAATCTATCCCAAAAATAGATTGGCTTCTTTCATTAAGAAGAATTCGTTTGCTTAGTGTCAAAAAAAACTCACCATCATATCTAAAAATTGCTCATTCATTTTAAAAAAATAGCACCAGGAATATTCCTGATGCTACAATTATTTACTAGTCTAAAACTTTAATTTCATTGGTTACCACTTGATGATTGCAGATGCCCAAGTAAACCCTGAACCAAATGCAGCAAGGCAAATCAAATCACCTTTCTTAATTCTTCCTTCTTTGAATGCAGTAGTTAAACTGATTGGAATAGAAGCTGCAGTAGTATTACCATATTTTTGAATTGTATTGATCACTTTTTCATCTGGTAATCCCATCTTACCTTGTACAAATTTAGAGATTCGTAAGTTGGCTTGATGTGGTACTAATAAGTCAATATCTGTTGGTTGTAGATTATTTGCCTTTAATGCTTCTGCAATAACTTCTTGGAAACGAACAACAGCATTTTTAAATACTAATTGACCATCCATATAAGGGAATGCTGATCCACCTGGTTTCCAATAATCAGGATTGTTTCTTTCTGGTTTTGTAAACCCGGGATCAATTACAGCTAATTTTTCAGCAAATTCACCTTGAGAGTGCATATGAGTAGATAATACCCCACAATCTTCATCAGTAGCTGATAAAATAGCAGCACCTGCACCATCACCGAATAAAACAGTTACTGCTCTACCTTCGTCTGAGAAATCTAATCCTCTTGAGTGTATTTCAGAACCTACCACTAAGATGTTTTTGTACATCTCAGATTTAATATATTGATCAGCAATTGAGATTCCGTATACAAAACCAGAACATTGCTGTCTGATATCTAATGCAGGAACATTATTAAAACCTAATTCTCTTTGTAGAAGGACACCTGAACCTGGAAATATATAATCTGCACTTAATGTACAATAGATAATCATGTCGATGTCTGTAGCTTTTAAATCAGCCATTTCTAAAGCTTCTTGAGTAGCTTTTGCGGCTAAGTGATAGTTGGCTTCATCAGGAGCCGCATAACGTCTTTCCTCAATTCCAGAACGTTCACGAATCCATTCGTCTGAAGTAGTTATTTGTTGTGCTAGATCATCATTGGTTACCACTTTCTCAGGTACATAAAAACCTAAGCCAGTAATTTTTGCATTTTTCATACTCTGTAGTGCTTATATATGTTACAATGAAGTGACAAAAGCTTCAAAACAGACTAAAATATATTGTTTTGAAGCTCCGATCATTTGTTAATTCTATAAATATTGGTCTAGTAGTTGAGACATTTCGTCTCTAAGTTTTTTGGCTTCTTGTCTTGCAACATCAGCAAAATCCTCTCCATTTGAAGCATAAATAATACCTCTTGAAGAATTGACAAGTAAACCACATTCTTTGGTCATTCCATATTTGGCTACCCCTTGTAAATCACCTCCTTGTGCACCAACACCAGGTACAAGTAAGAAGTTGTCAGGAGCAACTTTACGAACATCCAATAAACTCTCAGCTCTTGTAGCTCCAACTACAAACATCAGCTGATCGCTAGATGCCCATTCTCTATTTTTTAAAATAACATCTTGGAAAAGGTAGTTCCCAGTATCCTTATTGACGATTCGTTGGAAATCCAATCCCCCTTTATTAGAAGTGTGGGCTAATACAATTACCCATTTGCCATCCATTAGGAAGGGAGTTACAGAGTCTTCTCCCATATAAGGAGCGACCGTAATAGAATCGAAAGACATGTTTTCAAAGAAAGCTTTTGCATACATTTTAGAAGTATTTCCAATATCACCTCTTTTTGCATCAGCAATAGAAAAGTGCGTTTTTGGCATATACTCTAATGTCTTTTGTAAAGATTCCCAACCTTGTGGTCCTAAGGATTCATAAAAAGCGATATTGGGCTTGTAAGAAACACAATAATCAGCCGTAGCATCAATAATTTGTTTATTGAAAGCAAAAATAGGATCGTCCTCTTTCTGTAAGTGAGCAGGTATTTTGTGAGGGTCAGTATCTAAACCTACACATAAAAAACTCTCTTTTTTCTTGATCTCCTCAAAAAGCTCTTGCTTAGTCATGATGCTTACTATGGTTTTTAAATCTGTAAAGGCACTTGCCTGTTACTTTACTACTTAAATCATACAAAGTTATCAATTCATAGCAAAAACGCACTTTTTTAACCTATAAATTTCTTACAATAAATGCCAACTACTTCTCTATTATTGACTTTTATTAAGAACTACAAGACAGCATAGAGCATCCTACTTTATGTCGAGCCCAATCTGGACGTTTTGCAAACCATCGCTCTTGGTTTACTTGTTCGTCATATGGTTTTTTTAAGAGCTCGAATAATTCACCTATTAATGTATAATTACCTTTGTCTGCTTCATCAATCGCCAATTGAGCCATATAATTACGAAGGACATACTTTGGATTTACTTTATTCATCCTTTGTAACCTATCTGTATCATCAGCGTCTTCCTTTTGTAATCGTAGCGTATAGCGTTGTAACCATGATTCCCATTCGTCTTTAATTTTTCCATCCAATTCTTCAGGAGTATAAAAAGCGTCTGTTAGGTAATCTAAGGCTTTGTCGGTAGTTTTTGGAACATTGGCTAAATTCCTAAAGAAAATAGTCATATCTGTTTCAATTAAATGTAACGTTTTTTCAAGATCCTGTACCAATTCTTCATCTTCATCTGTGATAAAAGTAAAGCCTAATTTTTGGCACATCATATTCAAATAAGCCTTCTGATACTTTTCTTTATATTCATCTAAAGCATCTTGTAAACCTTCTGGAGCTCCGATTAATGGATAAATAGCATTGGCTAATTTGAAGAGATTCCAAGCTACAATTTCACCTTGTGTTCCATAACGATACCTCTTAAATTGGCTATCCGTTGTATTGGGTGTCCAACCAAAATCATAACCTTCTAACCATCCATACGGACCATAATCGATTGTTAATCCAAGAATAGACATATTATCGGTATTCATGACACCGTGAACAAATCCAACCCTTTGCCAATGAATAACCATTTCTAAACTTCTATCACAAACTTCTTTGAAAAAAGATAAATAAGTTTCAATAGAGGGTTCACCTAAATGAGGGTAAAAAGTTGAAATAGTATAATCAGTAAGTTTCTTTAAAGTATCGTGATCTTGGTTTGCAGCCAATATTTCGAAATTACCAAAACGAATAAAGCTTTCCGCAATTCTACAAACAATGGCTCCTTTTTCATATGCTGAATTGCCATTGTACATCATATCTCGTAATACTTCATCACCACTTAGAGAGAGACTTAATGCACGAGTTGTTGGTACGCCCAAATGATACATTGCTTCACTACATAAATATTCTCTGATAGAGGATCTTAAAACAGCAAGTCCATCTGCAGATCGAGAATAGGGTGTTTCTCCAGCCCCTTTTAGTTGTACCGCCCATAGTTTATTATTATGTGCTACTTCAAAAAGATTTATCGCTCTTCCGTCTCCTAATTGCCCTGCCCAATGACCAAATTGATGTCCTCCATAGCACATAGCATAGGGAGTTGTATTAGGGTAAACTTCATTACCAGTGACAATATTTTGGAAGAATTCACTTTGAGTATCTTCAGCAGAAATACCTAATTCCTCTAACATTTCAGGTGAAATATGAAGTACTTTTGGATCTTTTGTTTGTTTGGGTGTAACAAAAGAATAGCAAGCATTCATAACTTGTCTTCTATGATTTTCTTTTACCGGATCTGCTGGAAGTGAAGTGAAAGTGTTTTTTATCTGTAGGTGCATAATTTAAATATGGTTACACTGCGAAGGTAATTAATTTTAATGGACAACGAGTACTTATACCTCTAAACTAGAATGGGATTAAGAAGTTTTGAGCAAAAAAAAGCGAGAAGTGAAAACCTCTCGCCTTTAGCAATTTAAAATTATACTATGATTTATTTTCGTATCATTAATTTCTTTGGTTGGTAGCCCTCTACCATAATAAAATAGAGTCCATTAGAAAGATCACCAATACTAAGGATCCCATTGGTCACTTCTTTTTCAATCAATTGACCTTGTAAATTTGAAACCATCACAGATTGTACAGGATAATCTGTTTGAATATTAACTTGTTGTTGAGCAGGATTTGGATAAATTTTTAATTCCAATAGATCTTCTTTAAGAGAAGTTACATCTTCCTCACGCTCCACTGTGATAGTAATTGATGAAGTAAACCCGCCATCAACAGAAGTAACTGTAATTTCAGCTTCACCTTCCGTAATTGCATTAATATTACCGTTTTGATCAATACTTACAACATTAGGATCAGAACTAACCCAAGTATGATTTTTATTGGAAGCATTTTCAGGATAAACTGTAGAAGATAAAGCGAACTGTTCATTCACCTTTAGCGTTTGATTATCTTGATCAATTTCGATAGAAGTGACATGTATTACTTCCACAACTTTTTTCACTGTAATGGTAATCGATGAAGTGAACCCTCCATCAACAGAAGTAACTGTAATTTCAGCTTCACCTTCTGTAATTGCATTAATATTTCCATTTGCATCAACACTTACAATTGATGGAGAAGAAGATGCCCAAGTATGGTTTTTATTCGTTGCATTTTCTGGACTTACTGTAGCGGATAATGTCGCTTCTTCACCTTCTTTCAATGTCAAATTATTCTCATTGATTTGAATAGCAGTCACATCGATTACTTTAGGTTCTTCTGGTTCTTCGATACTTAATACATCAGAGATGAAGGCAATATTATCTATCAGTAGAGGAATCCATTGATTTTCTGCGTTTTCAGCTTTAAAATTAATAGTGATATACTCTTGTGGAGCTAATGTAATATCTTCAAATACATCACTTAATGTAATATCAACATCAACAAAATTTCCTCTTAAACCAAATACGCCTTCTGTATGGTCTTTTAAAGTGAAGATTTCAGTACCTTCTTCAATTGATAAACTACCCTCTAAGTAGGTAACTAATAGATCTTTTGGAGAAGTTGTCGCCACACGACTATAATCAAAATGTAACGTTTTTAACTCAATATCCTTTTCAGATGTATTCCTTAATGTAACTGTAAAATGATCATTATTTGAATTTCCAGTAACAACTCTTAAAGCATTTTCGGTTGTGATTTCATCCATAAAATCGATAGTACCGTAATTTCCATCTGCAGAACCACTTTCATCTTGAAGTTGATTGATATGAAAAATCTTAATTTGTCCTTCTAATTCCTCTACTGATGAAGTAGGAGCGAAGGTTAGATTATCCTCATTAAACGTATGCCATGCTACTAATTTCTCTTCTTTTGTGATCACTAAAGCATCTTTAACTTGTATCGTGATAGAAGAAGTATAGCCTCCGTCTTCAGTAGTTACAGTGATGACAGTTTCTCCTATGTTCAATGCTTTGACTACACCTTCTTGTGTAATAGAAGCGACTTCAGGTTGACTACTAGACCATGTGATATTTTTATTAGTAGCTAAAGAAGGTTTTACATCTGCATTTAATGTTACTTCATCCTCGAGTTCTAATGTAAGATTACCTTGGGTTATCTCAACATCAGTTACAGCTATTTCTCCTCCATCATTTGCACTTCTAACATCCAATGAAATATTATCAATATTAACGGCTAGGTATTTTTGAGCAGCATCATCTACTTCAAAACGAATGGTCATTTCTTCACCATTTTCTAATCGGTAATCAGATAAAATTGACGTTAAATCTGTATTGACATCCGCAAAGTTTCCAAAATTTCCACCAATGTTTCCTGTATTATTAGTGAAAGAATATAATTCAGTATTATCACTATCATCAAGGTCTCCATTAAGATAAGTTACTTTCAAATTCTTTGGAGCATCATTACTATTTCGAATAAAATCAAAATTCAACCCCAAAATATCCATTGCTACTCCAGTCTCATTTTTAAAATAAAGATCAAATTTTTTATTCGAGTTATTTTGAGCAGTCAATTTAATTGCACCAACATGATCGCCTGCTAGCGGAATTTCATTTTCACCATATGTACCATCATTACTATTGAATGTAGCAGCAAATTGTCTAATATCATATAACTTTACATTTGCAGTGAAATCTGTAATCATCAAGTCTGATTTAATTTCTAATAATCCACGATTAAAAGAATGCCATGCAATGGTCTTTAGGGTGTTATCAGGTAAGGTAGTGATAGCAAAATTCTCCGATGGAGAAGGTTGATTTCCTTCCTTATCTCTCACTTGGAGTTGATATGTATAGGTGGTGTTGGCTGTTAAACCGTGGAATTCAAAATTTATATCACTTTGCCAGCCGCTACTAAATGCTTCATTTTCTAGACAAACAAAATTATATTCAACAGCACCTTTTGATGCTAGAGTAGCAATAGCTGACATGTACACAGCATTTTCACCTAATACTGTTGGTTGAAGGTCAAACTGAGCTTTGGCAGGACTAAAAGCAGGCTCATTACTAAGTGAAACTAATTGGATCCCTCCGATACCAGCATCTCCACCTTCTACATTACTTAATGTAAAAGTCAATTCATCAACATTTTCATAAGGGCCAAACACTGCATATGTTGCTTCTTGTTGTTCACTTTGAGATGTAGTTGAAGTAGCTTTTGATAACATGTAAGGATATAAATCAATGGAAGGGCCACCAAAAATATCTGGAGATTGATAATGATAAGTAGTTGACCCATCAGAAATTGAGGCAGAGGTATTTCCAGTACTTAATTGATTATAAATGTAATCACCATCCTCATCTTTATTCCAATTGTCATATGCATAAGTAGGGCGTTCACCTGTTAAATAGACGATCGCCATATATTGACCATTAAAATCAGATGAAATATTTGATAATTTAACTTTTAAATCTGTATCTACATTTGGAGCCAATGACAAACCTGCTTCTAATGCAGTAGCTGATACACCATCAAAATCTTTCGATTCTGCATTTTCGATCGATAATTGAACGCCACTTTCAGAAGCATCTGATAGAATAAGAGAAGAACTATTTTCATTACTCAGGTTATTCCAATTGTACATTACAGAACCTAGTTTGTGTACACCAAAACCGGCAGTGATTTGTTCATCTGCATTTTGTGTATTGACAAAATTGATACTTAATGCTTTTGACTTTGGAGGTGTTTTATCTGTTTTTGTTTGTGCATCAACCCATTCAAAGTAACCCGGTTGATCAAACTCATGTCCCCAAACATTATGTCCTTTTTCCGGTAAAATAGTTAGCATTGCTTCTGATCCAGCACGGACAGCATTTTCAGCATAACTTCGAGAGCTATTTGGGCTAACTAAACCATCTCTATTTCCATGAATCAACCAAATAGGTAATTCTGGGTAATCTTGCATGACTTCATTAATATTAAAAGCACCAGATGAAGCAGGGGCAGTAGAAGCAATAGCCGCAAAACGATTTCTTCCTTGAGATAATTCATAGGCTAATAAATCCCATGTACCACGCCCTCCAAAACTATAACCACTTAAATACACACGATCAGGATCCGTTTTATATGTATCCATAACATGATCAAGTAGTTTTGATACTTCTTCAAAATTCCATATGCCTGCTGTACGAGGACGGATGACTAAGTAAGGCATATTATCTCTGTATAATTTACCTACTTTGTAAGTCCCTTTCATTACGAAATCTTCTACTGAAGCACCTTGGTTATTATTACCATGAAGGTGAATATATACCGGAACCTTTTCCACATCGTTATAATTATCAGGAAGGTATAAGGTATAATTAAAAATGATGTTGCTATTTACAGATGGAGGACATTCTTGAGGAGTTTCAACTCCTAATGTTGTCAATTGTCCATATGAATTTGAATAGGAGAGGAGAATTAGTCCCCAAAAAGCTATTCTAAACAGTACAAATTGTAGTTGTTTGCTCATAATCATTAAAAAGTTCATATCATTTCATTTATCTTGATCAGATCAATATATTCTTGTAATTACATGACCTCAAAGATGTAAAAGCAATATGGCTCATTAATCAACACAAATCTTGAATAAACTTTACCACTAGTAGTACAAAATTGATTTAAGTAAAAAAGGCCTTCCTGAATCAGAAAGACCTTCACTACTGTGTAAGATAAATTGCTACTTTACTTTTTGTTCTACTTCTTTTAAGCGTTGCATATCTTTAAGTTGTTTAAAGAAGTTATAATTAATATTATCAGCTCTTAGTGCTGCCATTTGGAAGGGGTACTCTGGTACCGTTCTAACAAACTTCTCAACTTGTTCACCAATCGAACCAAAGAGCCACATATTTTCAACATACCATTTAAAAGCTGTTTTGGATTGATCTTGTGCTGTTTCAAATGGGTCAAATTAAACTCTTCATCCTTTGGATAATAGTATGACTCTGGCTCTTCTTCAGCATTTAAGTGATATAAATTTCCAAAGAATTCATCAAATCCATTTTCTGTAGGAAGATGTTCATCCTGATCCCCCAAGTGATTTTTTCCAAATTGTCCTGTTGTATATCCTTCTTCTTTTAATAAATCAGCAATTGTAGGAGCCCATTCAGGAATACCATGAGGCGATCCTGGTAATCCAATGGTCAATAATCCAGTTCTAAAAGGTTCTTCATCGAGAATAAATGAAGCTCTACCAGCTGTACAACTTTGTTGAGAATAATAATGTGTAAATAATCCGCCTTCATCAGCAACTCTATCTATATTGGGCGTTTGATAAACCATAATTCCTAAATTATAAGCTGACACATTTGTTAACCCTATATCATCACCCCAAACCACTAAAATATTGGGTTGTTTTGATTTGGCATAACTGTGTAATGTAAAAAGTAGTAGTAATGCAGTAATGTAACTATAATTCTTTTTTATATTTGCAATATTGTTTGATATTAAATAATATTACAAATATGAGAATTGTCCATGAATTATAAATTAATCTGTGATATTTAAAATTTATAAGTGAGAAAATGAGATGAATTTATAAGAAAGACTAAAAATTCTTATAAGTAACCGATTGCAGAGAAAATCAAATTGTGAGATTGAAAAATCCTTTTGTAAATTGAATAGGTAAAAACTACAATGACCCGTTAAAAATAATATTGTCTATAAATATGAAAATGAAGTATTTAAATAAACTGATTATTCCTACAGCTTTGCTCATTTTTGCAGGTTGTTCTGGACAAGAAGAAAAAAATGAACTTTTATATTCTTCCAATACCTATCAAGTCTATAAAGACCATGTTGTACAAGGAGAGTTTGAAGCCAAAGTAGTTTCAGATAAAGAAATGACCTCCAATTACAAAAGCCCTTTACAAGATGCTTATAGTAGAGCCGTAGAGTTTAAGTTTAGCATCAATGGTAAAGATGATGAATTACCATATGGCATTAATCATAGAGTGGTCATCAAACCTCAAAATGGGGAATATACTACTGAAGTGATGAAATTTGGTCAGCCATGGGCAATGGAGGATAAAGTTGATCCCATGGATTGGTTGGAAAAAAATACTAAAGTGACTTTCAAATTAGATATGTCCCCTGTCTTGAATGCTTTTAAAGAAAAAGGGTTTTATCAAGATTTACATGGTGATAAAATTTACAAAGATGATTTTAAAGGTGTATATATTGCTGGAGGAAGTGCTCCCTTGCGTTGGGATTTTGAAAATCTAAGTGAAAGAGAGCAATTACAGGATAAAGATGGAGATGGTATTTATGAAATTACGTTTGTGATGAATGCTCCAGATCCTGAAAAACAAACTTCACCAGTTTGGAAATCTTCTAAGAACCTTGCTAAATACCCTACTTATACTTCTGATATTCCATTAGTCAATGCATTATATAATTTAGCATTAAATGAATTAGTAGCAGACTCTGAAGCAGATGGTACTTTTAGAACAGGAAAAGAATGGGGAGGTGTTTGGACTAGAGATATTAGTTACTCTATCGTTTTGAGTTTATCAATATTAGACCCAGAACGAGCAAAAACTTCTTTAAGAAAGAAAGTTAAAAGAAATAGAGTGATTCAAGATACTGGTTCAGGGGGAGCATGGCCTGTTTCATCTGATAGAATGACATGGGCTTTGGCAGCATGGAATGTATATACGACAACAGGTGATAAAGCGTGGTTAAAAGAAGCCTATAAAGTCATTTCTAATTCTATTGATGATGATCGAATGGTCGTTTTTGATCAAGAAACAGGTTTAATGCGAGGTGAATCGTCATTTTTAGATTGGAGAAAACAGACCTATCCACGTTGGATGGACAATAATGACATCTATCGTTCTCTCAATCTTGGGACAAATGTTGTACATTATGAGGCCATGAATATTGCAGCTAAAATGGCAAATGTACTTGGTAAAGCAAAAGATGAACAAAAGTACCAAGAGTATGCAAATGAATTGAAAAATGCTATCAATGCCAATCTATGGTTAGATAAGGAAGGATATTATGCTCAATACCTTTATGGAAGAAATAATATGATCTTATCTCCAAAATTCGAAGCATTAGGAGAAGCATTGGCCATTCTTTTTGATGTAAGTGATGCGGAACGCTCGAAAGAAATTGTAGCTAAATCACCAATCGTACCTTTTGGTGCAGCTTGTGTTTACCCTCAAATACCAGGTATTCCTCCATATCATAACAACGGTATTTGGCCTTTTGTACAGGCATACTGGAATATTGCAGCTGCAAAAACAGCTAACGGTACTGCATTGGAACAAGGTTTAGCGTCCATCTATAGACCTGCTGCATTATTCTTAACAAACAAAGAAAACTTTGTAGCCGAGGATGGTGATTATATGGGTACAGAAGTCAATTCAGATGAAATGTTATGGAGTTTATCGGGAAATATGGCAATGATTTACAAAGTCTTTTTTGGAATTACGATTGATGAAAATGGCGTTTTAACTTTCAATCCTACTGTCCCAAAAGCATATGCTGGAAAGAAGCAATTGAACAATGTTAAATTATGGAATGATAATCTTTCGATTTCATTAGAAGGATATGGAAATCAAATCAAGAGTTTCAAAGTAGATGGAGAAGAAGTGAGTGCTAAAGCATTTTCTCTTTCTGGAGGTGGAAACCATACTATTGATATTGTCTTAGCAAATAATGATATTACAAATGGGACTTCAAGCAATAAAGTACCTAATGTTTTTCATTTAGAAACACCACAAGCCTCACTAAAAGGCGAAATTCTAACTTGGAAAGAGGTAAAAGGAGCTGTTAACTATGAAGTCTTTGTAGATGGAAAAAATGTTGGAACTACAAAAGATCTTCAATATAAAATTCCTTTATCAACTACATCCCTGAAAGAATATGCAGTAAGAGCAGTGGATCAAGCAGGATACTTTTCTTATATATCAGAACCAATCAATGGCAATACATTTATAACAAAAACGTTACAAAGTATTGCTAAAGTTGATAAAAAGGTGACAATTAATGGTGCACCAGCTAATGTTGTAGAAATATCAAAATCAACAAATAAAAAGATAGCTTTCAGCTTAAATGTAAAAGAAGCAGGTGATTATTTGATTTGGTTTTCTTACACAAATGGAAGTGGCCCTTGGAACACCGATAATAAGTGTGCAATCAGAACGTTAGAAGTCAATGGTCAAGAAGTTGAAACTATTGTAATGGCACAAAGAGGGACTGATGAGTGGTCAAGTATTGGAAACACAAATAGAATGAAAGTGTCTTTAGAAAAAGGGAAAAACAAGTTGCAAATCGTCTTTAATAATCACAATGAAAATATGAATGTAGATGTGAATACTGCACTCATCGAAAATATTAATTACGGGAAGGTAAATTAGACCCAATCGTTAAACAAAATGAAGCCTAGAACACCTTTTAGATCAGGGGGTTCCAGGCTTTTTTGTTTGTTTTTGCTATTTATTCAATTTCATCTTGAAAAAAACATATTTAGGAGTGATTTATGTTTAAGATAAATAAATTAGCATTATCAAATCGAAATTTAGTGGCTAGTAAATGAGCTATTTAACATTTTGTTTAATGTTTTGTTTAAACATTTTAAACGTTCTATTGTTATTCAATTCGTTAAAGGCTCGTTTTAAAACGAACTAAAAACACTATCAAGTAAAAATTAAAAACATTTATATGGCTTCAATTGGCATTATAGGTTCAGGATTTTCAGGATTGTCTGCTGCTATTACCCTAGCAAGTGAAGGACATGAAGTTCATGTTTATGAAAAAAATGAACAAATTGGAGGACGTGCAAGAATAAAGCAAATAGATGGATTTACCTTTGATTTAGGCCCCTCATGGTATTGGATGCCCGATGTATTTGAAAACTTTTTTGCAAAGTTTGGAAAAAAAGTTTCAGACTACTACGACTTAGAAAGGTTAGATCCTTCTTATAGAATATATTGGTCAAAAGATGATTATACTGATATTCCTGCTGAATTAGATCGTCTTGGAGATTTGTTTGAAGAATGGGAGGCTGGTGCTAAACAAAAATTATTTCATTTTATGGATGAAGCCAAAATCAAATATGATATTGGTATGAATGATTTTGTCCATAGACCTTCTTATTCTATAATGGAATTTGCTGAATGGCAAGTAGTAAAGAATATACCAAGATTGCATCTGATCTCAAACTTTGCTTCTTATATTAGAAAATATTTTAAGCACGAAAAAATTCTAAAAATATTAGAGTTTCCAGTTCTCTTTTTAGGTGATGTTGCCAAACGAACTCCAGCTTTATATAGTTTGATGAACTATGCTGATTTAAAGTTGGGTACTTGGTATCCCAAAGGTGGATTAGGTGCTGTAATCAAAGGGTTTGAAAGTTTAGCCATAGAAAAAGGTGTGATTTTTCATACTGGAATGCCTATTGATAAAGTGAATTGTGAAGGAAGGAAGATTATTTCAATGCAATCAAATGGTACACTAATTCAGCATGATGAATGGGTGGGTACTTTAGATTACCATCATTTTGAACAAAAACTTTTACCTAAACAATACAGAAATTATACACCTGAATATTGGGAGAAAAGAAAAATGGCTCCATCATGCTTATTGTATTATGTTGGTTTAGATAAAAAAATCGAAAATATCTATCATCATAATCTATATTTTGATACTCCATTTGATCCTCATGCAGAAGAAATATATGATAATCCTTCTTGGCCTAAGGAACCACTCTTTTATGTATGTGCACCATCAAAATCTGATGAAACAATTGCTCCAGTAGGAACAGAGAATCTTATGCTTTTGATACCAGTAGCACCAGGGTTAGAAGATACAGAAGAAATCAAAGAAAAATACTTCAATATTATAGCAGATCGATTGAAAGAGTCATCTGGAGTAGATATACGAGAACATATTTTAGTAAAAGAAACATTTGCTCATAATGATTTTGTCGAAGCATATAATGCATTTAAAGGCAATGCGTATGGACTTTCGAATGTATTGACCCAAACAGCGTTTTTAAAACCATCTATAAAGATCAAAAAACTAGATAATATTTTGATGGCAGGGCAATTGACAGTACCTGGACCAGGTGTACCTCCATCCATTATCTCAGGAGAACTCGTAGCAAGAGAAATCCTTAAAAAAAAGACACTCATAACTTCCAAAAATAAAATATACAACTAGAAACTCTAAAGAAATGAAACAGATTTATGACAATCTTTCCTATAGCATTTCCAAAAGCTTAACTCTTAAGTACACAACATCTTTTGCGATTGGAATTAGATTCTTAGCACCCTCTCTGCGCCCAGCTATTTATGCTATCTATGGATTTGTAAGAGTAGCAGATGAAATTGTAGACTCTTTCCATGGATTTGATAAAGAGAAACTATTAAATGAGTTTGAGCAAGATTGTTACCAAGCAATCGACGAAAAAATAAGCACCAATCCTATTCTACATTCTTTTCAGGAAGTAGTACATGAATTTGGTATTGAAAGAGAATTAATCCGTTTATTCATCAATAGTATGAGAATGGATTTAAAGAAAACAAAATATACGGAAGAAGAATACAAAAACTACATTTTGGGCTCTGCTGAAGTTGTAGGTTTAATGTGTTTACGTGTTTTCTTAGAAGGAAATGATGAAGAATATAAGCGATTAAAGCCTTTAGCTATGGCATTAGGTTCAGCTTTCCAAAAAATAAACTTCCTTCGTGATTTGAAAGCAGATGTTAGAGATTTGGGTCGTGTGTACTTCCCAGATATCGATATTACTGTTTTTAATGATGATGTGAAAAAAGAAATCGAAGCAGACATTCAAAAAGATTTCGATCAAGGTTTTGAGGGCATTAAACAATTGCCCAAAAAAGCAAGATTTGGTGTTTATCTAGCATATATCTATTACACAAGATTATTTAAAAAAGTAATCAATGCTCCTGCAGAAAAAATCTTAGAAGAGCGATTAAGAATACCAGACCCAAAGAAATACATGATTCTTTGTCAGTCTTATATTCGTCACCAAGTAAATTACCTTTAAGATGAATCGTAATCAAGTAATCCTTGTCGATAAATTCGATCAGCCATTAGGTGTAATGGATAAGCTACAAGCTCATGTTGAAGGAAAACTTCATAGAGCCTTTTCTATCTTCATCTTTAATGAGGAAGGAAAACTTCTCCTTCAACAAAGAGCACTAAAAAAATATCATTCGGGTGGTTTGTGGACTAATACATGTTGTAGTCATCCACAACCCAATGAAGATACCTTAGAGAGTGCACAAAAGAGACTGCAAGAAGAAATGGGTTTTTCAACTGAAATCTCTTGGGTGGACTCGATTACATACAAAGCTTCATTTTCAAATCAACTAATTGAGCACGAGTATGATCATATTTTTATTGGTCATTATAATGGAGCATTTCAACCAAATCCAGAAGAAGTAGAAAATACTCAATGGATTGAAATAGAAGATTTAGAAAAGTGGATTAAGAGAGAACCCTCTCATTTTACAGCTTGGTTTGGTTTGTGTCTTGAAAAAGTGAAATTATTTCTTGAGACAGAAAAGAAAATTTTAGCATAAAAGAATATGAAAAAGGCGGTGATCATTGGAGGTGGAATTGCAGGGATTGCTTCATCACTTAGATTAAATAAGCTTGGATATGAAGTGACATTACTTGAAGCTTCGGATACAATAGGAGGTAAATTAAGACATTTTGAAGTAGAAGGATTCCGTTTTGATAAAGGGCCTTCTCTTTTTACTTTACCACATTTAGTCGAGGAGTTGTTCACGCTTTATGGAAAGCAGACGGAAGATTATTTTCAATATATAGAATCACCTATTGCAACTCAATATTTCTTTTCAGATAAAACACCTTTCACTGCTTATTCTAATCCTCAAAAGTTTTCAGTAGAAGTAGAAAAGCTTTGGGGTGTTAAAGTGGAAAAAGTATTGGGAGAAATTATTGATGATTACAATAAAACATCACCAATTTTTATCGAAAATGGTCTATCAAAAATCTCAGATTTAATTTCCAAACAGGTGTGGGATGCTTTACCTGTTTTATCTAGAATAGGTGCTTTTGAATCTTTACATCAGTTCAATAAGAAGCATTTTAAACATCCTCAATTAGTCCAACTTTTTGATAGATATGCCACTTATAATGGTTCAAATCCATACCAAACACCTTCAATAATGAGAGTGATAAGTGCTCTAGAACATCAAGATGGAGTGTATTTCCCAAAAAATGGAATGCGTTCTATTGCCACTTCATTAATCAAGCTTGGTGAAGAAAATGGTGTGACTTATCTCAGTGATAAAAAAGTCAAAAGTATAGAAGTAAAGAATAAAAAGGTAGTCAGTGTATCTACTGAAGATGAAAAGTTTGACGCTGATATTGTGGTATCAAATGTAGATGTCAACTTCTTTCTGCCTAATATTCTTGATAAAAAAATAAAAGTGCCTCAAAAAGAAGATTTATCTTCTTCTGCAATGGTGTTTTATTGGGGAATTAACCGTCAGTTTGAACAATTGCATCTTCATAATATCATCTTTTCTGAAGACTATAAAAAAGAATTTGAACAACTTTTTAAAGAATTTAAAATTCCTGAAGATCCGACAATTTATGTGCATATAAGCAGTAAAGTAAATCAAGATGATGCTCCAAAGGGAAGTGAAAATTGGTTTGTGATGATTAATGTTCCTCCTTCTCCAGAATTATTTTCAGAAGAGGTGGTCTTGAAAATTGAAAAGAAATTAATTGAAATTATCTCAAGACAATTAGACTGTGATTTAGAAAAGCATATTGTTAATTCATCATACTGGACACCTAAATTAATCGAACAAGATACATTAAGTTGGAAAGGTGCATTATATGGTTTAAACAGTAACAAATTAACCAGTGCATTTTACAGACAACGAAATCAATCGAAACAATATAAAAACCTATTTTTTGTAGGTGGTAGTGTACATCCAGGAGGAGGAATTCCTCTATGTTTAAATAGTGCAAAAATAGTTGAGTCTTTAGTGCCATCAGTATGAAAGCAATTACAATAAATAACGATATCAAAACTTGGACTACTATCCAATGGGTAAAAGTGATATTATTTATCTTTTATACTGTTGGCAGCATTGCGGCCTTCCTGCCTCTCAATCAATATATATTACCATTTACTCCATTTTTACTGTTTTCAACTTTCTTAACCTTAGGTTATTTTGAAGAAACCAAAAACAATAGACTTGCTATATGGTATGCTTTTGTCTGTATTGGAAGTTTCTTGGTTGAGTGGGTTGGCGTACATAAAGGATTCCTTTTTGGATGGTATGTTTACCTAGATAATTTAGGAATCAAGCTTGATGGTGTACCAGTATTAATCCCAGTGAACTGGATGATTTTGGCTGTAGCAGGAGTGATGTTCAGTAAAAGAATTCGATCAAATAAAATTGTGAAATCCATTATTTCAGCAGCTTTTGTTGTTTTTCTTGATGTTTTAATTGAACGTGTTTGTGAACCTTTAGGCTTCTGGAAATGGGATGATGGAATGCCTCCTTTTAAAAATTACATTAGCTGGTGGCTTTTTATGAGTATTTTTATTTATTTCCGCTTACGATTTATAAAATCAGAGAATAAAATATCCTTATATATATACCTATTATTCTTTAGTTACTTTTTCTTTCAAAATTTAGCTTC
Source organism: Flammeovirga sp. AWQ4_249 (assembly GCF_056161045.1). Classification (NCBI taxonomy): domain Bacteria; kingdom Pseudomonadati; phylum Bacteroidota; class Cytophagia; order Cytophagales; family Flammeovirgaceae; genus Flammeovirga; species Flammeovirga sp. AWQ4_249. The sequence goes on along the minus strand of NZ_JBSWYJ010000038.1, from coordinate 32,041 downwards.
AATACTTCTTTAATTATGATAATCAATATACTAATCGTTTTTACGACATTTCTTTTTATGGAATTTACAGCTTGGGCAACGCACAAGTATGTAATGCATGGCTTTCTATGGACTTTACATAGAGATCACCACGAACCTCATGAATCATTTTTTGAGAAAAATGATTTCTTCTTTTTGATTTTTGCAGTTCCATCATGGTTAGGTATTATGTTAGGAATGATGTATAATCATTATTTCTTTGTCTGGGTTGGAGTTGGTATAGCCGTTTATGGATTATGTTATTTCTTAACACATGACGTATTGATTCATCGTAGATTTAAATGGTTTGACAATACAAACAACAGATATTTTAGAGCAATTCGTAAAGCACATAAGGTGCATCATAAGAAAATGACAAAAGAAGACGGTGAATGTTTTGGTATGTTGATCGTTCCTATTAAATTTTGGATTGAAGCAAAAAAAGTAAAACAAAAGAAAAAGAATGCCCGAGCTATCTGATATCTATTTGATCATAAATATACTGGCCTTTTTAGGTCCATTTTTTCTGAGTTTTGATAAAAAAGTAGCCTTTTATAAAAAGTGGCTGAGACTCATTCCTGCAATTTGCTTTATGGGAATAGTGTATTTACCATGGGATGTCGCTTTCACCTATATGATGAAATGGGGCTTTAATGCTGATTATTTATATGGGATAAATATATTATACTTACCAATAGAGGAGTGGATGTTCTTTTTCATTATTCCTTATTGCTTTCTTTTTGTATATGAATGTGTCATTGCTTATTTCCCAAAAACAAAAGCCAAAACATTTATGCCTGCCTATTTCTTTGTAGGTGTCGCAATGTCTCAAGCATATTATGGAGGATTATATTCTAATGTAAATTTTTACGTAGTTTGTTTATCCTTAATTATTGTTTTTAGGTTTTTAAATGAAGCATTTTGGTGGTCTTACCTATTGACTTTATTACCCTTTCTAATATTTAATGGAATTCTAACGGGTGCAATCACAGATGAACCTATTGTTTGGTATAACAGTGATGCAATTACTAATGTTAGACTACACACGATACCGTCAGAAGATTTTTTATATCTACTTGGAATGATGCTTTTATGCTTCAGAGGTTGGATCATCGGTCAGCCTCAATATACTACTCAAGAATTGACGGAAGAAATGTAACTACATCTGGGAATGTAATTACTAATCCAATGAGTAATAATTGAATCACTATATAAGGAACAATTCCTTTGTAGATTTGACTTGTTCTTACTGATTTGGGAGCGACACCTTTTAAATAGAAGAGTGAAAATCCGAAAGGTGGTGTTAGAAAAGAGGTTTGTAAATTTAGAGAAACTAAAATGGCCACCCAAAGCAAATCTAACCCATAATGAACAAAAATAGGTGTAACCACTGGCATGAAAATAAAAATGATTTCAATAAAGTCAATGAAGAATCCTGCTAAGAAAATACCAATCAATACTAAAGCTAAAAAGGCATATGGAGGTAAGTTAGCATGTTGAATGATGTCTACTAATATTTCATCTCCTCCTAATCCTCTAAATACTAAACCGAAAGCAGTAGCTCCAACCAATATTAAAAATACCATACTCGTCAAAGAACCACTTTCTATTGCAGATTCTTTAATTGCTTTCCAGGTTAATTTTTTTTCAAACGCAGTCAATAAAGTAGCGGCTAATGCACCAACCCCAGCAGCTTCCGTAGGTGAAGCAATACCCAAAAAGATAGAACCAAGAACAGCAATGATTAAAACAAAAGGTAAAACAAAAGTCTTAATTAATATACCAGCACTCAATGTGTCTTTGAACTCTTCAATTTCTTCTTTTGAAATTTGAGGTACTTTATCAGGGTTCATGCTTGCGTATACATATACATATATAATGTAGAAGATGACTAATAGTAATCCAGGAATTACAGCAGCAACGAATAAATCACCAATAGAAATATTCATTACACTACCCATCAAAATTAAGACAATACTAGGAGGGATGATTTGCCCTAAAGTACCACTAGCAGCAATAATTCCAGTAGAATATTCTTCAGAATATCCTCTTTTTAGCATACTAGGTAAGCTCATTAAACCCATTGTCACTACAGTAGCACCCACAATTCCTGTAGAAGCAGCTAACATTGCTCCAACAATAGCGACTGATATGGCTAATCCACCTTTAACTTTACCAAGTAAAATTGCCATTGTATTTAATAAGCGACTGGCAATACCTGATTTTTCTAGCATAACACCCATATATACAAACAAAGGGACAGATATTAAAATCTGATTACTCATTGTTCCAAATATTCGAAGCGGTAGGAGATAGAATAAATCCATTCCAAAAGTGTAGTACCCAAAAATTAATGATACACCTGCCAATGTAAAAGCAACAGGATATCCTAAGAGTAATGCACCAAATAAACAAACAAATAAAAGTAGAAGTAACATGTCGTTAGTTTAATTTTCTTTTGAAGTAAAGCTTGCTATAGTATTTCCTAATCCCTGTAGCAATAATAACAACATACTGATTGGAATGATTGCTTTAATAATAAATCGATAAGGCAATCCACTCGGATCCGTAGAGTGCTCCATGATTTTATAGGAATTAATGATATAAGGAATGCTAGCATCAATAACGATAAAACAAAAAGGGACTAAAAAGAAGAAGAAACCAAAACAATTGATGTAAGCTTTAATTTTTGAAGGAAGCTTAGAGTATATCGCATCTACCCGTACATGTTTGTCTTTTCTGAGTGTATTTCCTGCATTCAGAAGGAAAATACAAGCAAATAAATGCCATTCAAATTCAGAAATTGAAGCAGAGGTATAATTAAAAAAATAACGCATCAATACATCGAAGCAAACGATGATTATGAGGAGAATTGTGAAGTGAGAAACAAAATTTCCAATTTTTTTATTCAATAAATTAATTTTGTTAGAAAATTCGTTCATATAGCCTTAGATAAATGAAAAAATAGTATCTTATTGATACTGTGGAAACAGTGATGAATAATTGTAATTTTTAAAGTTGTTAAGTAGTGTAAAATTACATTTTTCTATTAAATAAGTACTATAAGTTTTAATTTCAAAACTGTTTTTTGTTGTTATCCGGTCTATTTATCTTTATTTTCGCCCTTCAGTAATGTAATATTGATTCATATTGCAAAGCTCAGTTTTGTTTTAGACGTTTTTTTAGAATGGATTATACTATAGATAAAGCAAATTTACCTAAACATATTGCAATCATTATGGATGGCAATGGCCGGTGGGCAAAAGGAAAAGGAGCAAAACGAATTTTTGGTCATAATAATGCTATCAAAGCTGTTCGTGAAGCAACAGAAGGGTGTGCTGAATTAGGCGTAGACTTTTTAACCCTTTATGCTTTTTCAACGGAAAATTGGGGGAGACCAAAAGCAGAAGTAATTGGTCTTATGAAATTGCTTGTTTCTACGATACGTTCTGAAACAAAAACATTGATGAAAAACAATGTAAAACTAAAAGCAATCGGTAATATCGAGCAATTACCAGAAGATTGTCAAAAAGAATTAGAAGAGTCAATACAACTAACGAAAGAGAATACGGGTCTAACATTAGTGTTGGCACTTAGCTATAGCGGTAGATGGGATTTGACTCAAGCAACTAAGAAAATGTGTCATGCCTTTAAAGAAGGTGAGATTGATGCAGTGGACGAAGATACGGTAAAGCAATTTCTATCTACAGCAGACATTCCAGATCCAGAACTTCTTATCCGCACTAGTGGCGAACATAGAATCAGTAATTTCTTATTATGGGAAATTGCTTATACTGAATTATTTTTTACTAATGTACTTTGGCCTGACTTTAGGAAGAATAACTTACACGAAGCCATTAACTCTTACCAAAATCGTGAGAGAAGATATGGTAAGACAAGTGAACAACTTTCATAAAGTAACAAGGACAATATTTAAAAAGAGATCAAGCAAAACGCATGATATCAACTAAGAAGACAGTATATACACTGTTATCGTTCATCTCAATTTGGACATTCGCAATAACTACTACTTATGCTCAGTTTGGAACAAACTATGGGTCACAAAGTGGTAAGTATAAAGTAGACTATGGAACTCCTGTAGAGTATACTATTGCAGGAATCGATGTAGTCGGTGCAGATTTTAATGATAAAAATGCATTGATTAACATTGCAGGTTTTAAGGTTGGAGAAAAAATTAAAATTCCAGGAGATGCAATTTCTAAAGCCGTAAAAAAGCTATGGAAATTAGGTATTGTAGGTGATGTTCAAATAAACGTTACCGAGATCCAAGGAAGTGATGTGTACTTGCAAATTGCACTTACTGAACGACCAAAACTTTCAAAGTTCTATTTTGAAGGTGTGAAAAAAGGGCAAGCCAAAACTTTAACTGATAAAGTACAATTGGTGAGAGGTCGTATTGTGACGGAATCAATGATTCGTAATACACAGAACCTAATTAAAGCACATTATGCTGAAAAAGGTTTTAAAAATACGGAGGTTAAAATTGTTCGTGAAAAAGATCCAGTTCTAGCTAACAGTGTGATATTAAGAATCGATGTCAACAAGAATTCTAAAGTTAAAATTGAGGAAATTAAGTTGACAGGTGTTGAATCACTAAAAGAAAAGAAAGTAAAGAGAAAACTGAAGAAGACGAAAGAAAAACGCTTCGGTAGAATTTTTACACCTTCTAAATTTATCGCAGAAGAATACAAAAACGATAAAAAGGCATTAGTAGAATACTACAATGAAGAAGGTTTCCGTGATGCTGAGATTCTTAGAGATTCTGTATATGATGTGAGTAACAAATTGGTCAACATTGAATTAGATATGTATGAAGGTCAACGTTACTACTATAGAAGTATCAAATGGACTGGTAATTACAAATACACAGATGAACAATTAGGTCGTGTTTTAGGTATTGCACCTGGTGATGTATACAATACAACTGAATTAAATAAGCGTTTATCTTTCAACCCAAGTGGTGCAGATATATCAGCTTTATATATGGATGATGGTTACCTTTTCTTTAACGTAACTCCAGTAGAAGTATTAGTAACAGGTGACTCTGTTGATATTGAAATGAGAGTTTTTGAAGGTGAGCAAGCCTATATTTCAAAAATTATTGTAAATGGTAATACGAAGACTTCAGATCACGTAGTGTATCGTGAAGTTAGAACTTTACCAGGACAGAAATTTAGTAGAGCGGACTTAATCAGAACACAACGTGAACTTTCAACATTAGGTTATTTTGATCCGGAAACAATTGATATTCAGCCAAAACCAAATATGGCGAATGGTACTGTGGATATTCAATACGGATTAACAGAAAAAGCAAATGACCAGATTGAACTTTCTGGTGGTTGGGGTGGTTACTATGGTTTCGTTGGTACTGTAGGTCTAGTCTTCAACAACTTCTCACTAAGAAACGTTACCGATTTCTCAAAATGGAGACCTTTACCATCTGGTGATGGACAAAGATTCCAATTGAGAGTACAGGCTTCAGGTATCCAATATCAAACGTACTCAGTTTCATTTACTGAACCTTGGTTAGGTGGTAGAAAGCCAAACTCTCTAACAGTAAGTTATAACTACTCAAACCAAAACTCATACAGTGGTGATGTGAAAGTAGGTAGTTTAGGTATCAACTCGGCAACTGTGGCTTTAGGTCGTCGACTTAAGTGGCCTGATGACTGGTTTACAATGTCGAACTCTTTATCATTTATGGTTTATGACCTAGAAAACTGGTATGCTACTGGTTTTGGTGATTATAATAATGGTAAATCATATAACTTAGTATTTAATACAACCATCTCAAGAAACAGTATTGACCAACCTACTTATCCACGTAGAGGTTCTCAAATTTCATTAAGTATTAGTTTAACTCCTCCTTATTCTTTATTCCAAAAAGATAAAGATTTCTCATCAGATGACATTACAGATGAAGAAAGATATAAGTGGGTAGAATACAACAAATGGATGTTTGATAATGCATGGTACGTAAATATCTTTGGAGATTTAGTATTAGCAGCAAGAGCCCACTTAGGTTTCCTTAATGCTTATAATGATGATAAAGGATTAGGACCATTCGAACGTTTCATCATGGGTGGTGATGGTTTGACACAACAGTATGCTCTTCTTGGTACGGAAACAATTGGTTTAAGAGGTTATGAAAATAACTCAATTGTACCTTACGAAACTGAAGGACTAGGTGGTGTAGTTTATAACAAATATGTAATGGAACTTAGATATCCAGTTTCATTAAATCCAGCGGCAACAATTTATGTATTAGGTTTTGCTGAAGGTGGTAACAACTGGGCTTCATTTGATGAGTTTAACCCATTCGATATGTATAAATCTGCTGGTTTTGGTGCTCGTATCTTCATGCCTGCATTCGGTATGTTAGGTATTGACTGGGCATATGGTTTTGATGTACCTCCAGGACAAAGAGATGTTAGTGGTAGCCAATTCCACTTTACTATTGGTCAACAACTTAGATAATAGATCAACTTTATTATATATTGAAAGCCTCCCAATTTGGGGGGCTTTTTTATTTAAAAACATATTCAGGAAAACTTTTTCTTTTAAAGAAAGTTTGTATTTTTGAAGAAACATTCACAATAAACACATAACCAGTAATTACCAATTTACACACATGGATTTCAAACTAACAGAAGAACAATTGGCAGTGAAAGAAGCTGCCCGTGATTTTGCACAGTCAGAATTGTTGGAAGGAGTAATCGAAAGAGATACTGAACAACGATTCCCGAAAGAACAAGTCCGTCAAATGGGAGAACTAGGCTTTATGTCTATGATGGTAGATCCTCAGTATGGAGGTGGCGGTATGGACACATTATCTTATGTGTTGGCAATGGAAGAAATTTCCAAAATTGATGCGTCTGCATCTGTTTCAATGTCCGTAAATAACTCTTTGGTATGTTGGGGTTTAGAGAAATACGGAACAGAAGAACAAAAACAAAAGTATTTATCAAGATTAAGTTCGGGTGAAGCAATTGGGGCTTTCTGTCTTTCAGAACCTGAAGCAGGAAGTGATGCAACATCTCAAGTAACTGAAGCCTTAGATAAAGGAGATCATTATCTATTAAATGGAACAAAGAACTGGATTACGAATGGTAATTCTGCTTCAATTTATCTTGTAATAGCACAAACTGATCGTGAGAAAAAACATAAAGGCATTAACTGCCTTATTGTTGAAAAAGGAATGGACGGTTTTGTAGTCGGTAAAAAAGAAGATAAACTAGGTATTCGAGGTTCAGATACGCATATGTTGAGCTTTACGGATGTTAAAGTTCCCAAGGAAAATAGAATAGGAGAGGATGGTTTCGGATTCAAATTTGCCATGAGCACACTTAATGGAGGAAGAATCGGTATCGCTTCTCAAGCACTAGGTATTGCCGCAGGTGCTTATGAACTTGCATTAAAATATTCTAAGGAAAGAAAAACTTTTGGAAAGCCAATTTGTGAACATCAAGCGATTGCCTTTAAGTTGGCAGATATGGCGACTAAAATTGAAGCAGCAAGAAATTTAGTTTACAAGGCAGCTTGTTTAAAAGATCAAGGTGAAGACTTTAGTCAAGCGGCAGCAATGGCAAAACTATATGCATCAGAAGTTGCGATGGATGTTACAGTAGAAGCTGTACAGATTCACGGAGGCTACGGTTATGTTAAGGAATATCACGTAGAACGTTTGATGAGAGATGCAAAAATTACGCAGATATATGAAGGTACATCTGAAATACAGAAGATTGTCATTTCAAGAAGTGTTCTAAAAGATTAAAAATAAAAAAAGCCGATCATCTGATGATCGGCTTTTTTGTTAGAACTATCTTTCCATCGTAATTTGATAAGCTTTCATATAGTAATCATATAAAGCATCCCAATCAAAGTGGATAGAACTTTGTTCTGCAGCACTTCTTTGTAGTATACGGTCTCTTCTTTCCGTAGTCACAAAATCGTACATATAGTTGGCTAATTCCTCCGCAGAATGAGAGTAATCACTATTTTTTCTGTGAATTACTTCAATACCATCTACACGAGTTCTTTTCAGATCATTGATCACGAAATCACCAAAACCAGCTAAATCAGAAGTTACAGCAGGAATACCTCTTGCTACACATTCCATTGGTGTATATCCCCAAGGCTCATAATAAGAAGGGAATACACCCAAGTGACATCCTCTTACAAAATCATCATAGTCAATACCGAATAACGGATTCATTGAATTGACAAAGTCAGGATGATATACTAACTTAACTTTATCTCCTTCAAAGTTTAATAAACCAGATTCACGCGCAAAGTTTAAGATATCGTCTTTTCTGTCTTCCTGTAAATTATGTGTAGTGATAAATGGTAAACGATCTGTTTTCCAAGATTGTACAGTTCTTCTCAATTGAAGTCTCAAACTTTCAGGAATAAGGTCCTCAATTGTTGGAGCAGAATAAGTATCACCTTTAGAAGCCATGTAGAAAAGTCTTTCACCTACACTTTTCTCCATTGCGTCACAGATTTTTCTGATTTCACCTAAAACAGCTCTTGATTCTAATTCAATTGGATTGATAGATTCATATTCTTTTTTGGTGATAAAGAAGGTAACAACTGTTTTATTGATATTATTGACACGAAGTTTGTGATTTAATCGAGCTAAAGCTTCCAATGTTAAATCAAAACCTTTGTTTTTGTATTCGTATCTACCTGATGTGAAGAAATACAATGTATTGTCTAAATCAAACGAGTAAGATTGGAAGAAGTGTCCCATGACAAACTCGTGGATTTTCTCTTTATATACTTGATGTAAGTTTTGAGACTCATGAAGAGCTTCAAAACGGTTGATGTTAATCCCATTGGGAACAATTGCATCGATTTCTCTACCTAATAAGTATTTACATTCTACAGCAGTAAGTCTACTTACTGTTGTAAATGTATGAGAGCCATGTGCTGCAGCTCTTTCGATGGCAACTTGTGGAAGAATATTAAAGTGTGTGGCTTCTTTTTCCCAATCGTAAGTTCCTCTTTCCAGGTTATTGTAGAAACCAGGATCATTCATCGCAAGATATCTACCTAATAAAGTAGCGTGAGTTGTAAATACACACTTAATATCTAAGTTTCTTCTTCTGATTTCAGGAATAGGTAAACCTGCCATCCATTCATGCATATGAGCAATAACTTTCTGACTTTTCTTGTTTAAAGTGTCTAATTCCTGGAAAAAATCAGTGATTTGACTAGATAACATGATTGTTTTATCAAACAAATCATCACCATCAAAAGAAGGGATATTGTGACTTTCCCAATTTGATTTTTTAATGTCCGCTAGTTTCCAAGCTTCATTCATTGGATTGAACAAAACTACTCTTGGGCGACCAGATACTAACCATCGGCCATAAAATACTTCATATCCTTTACTTCTTAACGAACGAACAGTTCTTGAAACAAGGTCATTACCTTCATCTGAGATCGGTTCAAAAATCGCAGAAACATTGCTATTGATGTAAGGTCCTACTAAACAATAGTTGTCATCTCCAAAGGCAGAAAGTACATTTAATATTTTGGACTTGATTACAGTATAGATTCCACCGACTTGATTACACACTTCCCAAGCACCCTCTATTAATAGAGGAGAATCTTTTAGATGATTATTTTTTGGCATATAGTATTTGGTAGTTTATTTTATCATTGATGAATTTTATTCAACCGATTGCAACAAATATACTATTCCTTTTTTTAATTTTATTTTTTATCCAATAAATTCTATTTAAAACAATAATATTTTAATGAAATTAAATGAATAGATATATAAATTTTATTAAATATTGTAGAATTTGGTGTCATTTGGTATCCAAAATCTGATTATATTCGTATTATCAATTATTAATAAATTAAATAACCATACAATGAATAACTTTGAGAAAGTAAAAGGCTATTTACTAAATCTTGGCTATGATATTAAAAGTGAAGATTCTAATGAGGAATTATTCATTATCTCTGACGAAGAGGAAGGCCTAATCAATGTAATTGTTGATTGTGAAGATCCTATTCTTATCATTGAAATGCATATCCTAGATATTACTACTGATAAACCAGACTTTTACAGATCTTTACTTGAAAAAAATAGAGCATGTGTTCACGGAGCATTTGTAATTGATGCTGAAGGAAATAGAGTTTTATTTAGAGATACTCTAGAACTTGAGAATTTAGATGAAAATGAATTAGAAGGCACATTAAATGCTTTCAAATTAATGATCAGTGAAAACTACGATCTATTATTAAATTACGCACATAACTAATCAAGAATAACATGTCATTTTTTAAAAGAATATTTGGATGGATGTCTGCAGAAACAAATGCAGCATTAGATAGTTTAGAAGACCCCATTAAAATGACGGATCAAGGTATCCGTGAATTAAAGCAAGATCTAGATAAGAGTTTACAAGGTTTAGCACAAGTTAAAGCGATATCAATTCGTACCCGTAAAGAGTACGAACAACATAAACAAAATGCTGCAGACTGGGAAAGAAAAGCAGTTCTACTTTTACAAAAAGCAAATTCAGGACAGTTGGATACTGCAGAAGCAGATCGATTAGCAACGGAAGCCTTGAGTAAAAAAGAACAAGCTGTTGCTGCTGCTCAAACACATGAAAAAATGGTGGCTCAGAATGATTCTCAAGTCACTAAAATGGAACAAAATGTTCAACGTTTGAAATCTCAGATTTCTCAATGGGAGAATGAAGCTAAAACATTAAAAGCAAGAGCTAAAGTAAGTGAAGCTTCTTCGAAGATCAATAAACAATTGGCAAGTATTGATTCGTCAAGTACTGTGGCAATGTTAGAGAGAATGAAGAATAAAGTAGAGGAGCAAGAAGCTTTAGCAGAGTCTTATGGAGATATTGCAGATGCTAATGTTTCTATTGATGATGAAATCAATAAAGCGATTGGACCTGGTGCTGGTACTTCATCTTTGGCATTAGAGCAATTGAAAGAGAAAATGCGTCTTGGCACAGGAGAAGCGAACAATTCTGCTTCCTCTGCATCAAGTAATGCAGCACCTCAAGAGGAGTCCGAACTTGATAAATTGAAAAGTCAATTGAAGAATAATCAGTAATATTTATTTCTTCATCAATGTAAGACAATAAATTAACTCATTTTATAGTGTAGTATTAACTTTAAAAAGTTATATTTCTTACTGTAAAATGAGTTTTTTTTATCTCTCAATAATTATTTTTTAAACTATTGGTTGAATATTCATTGTGATTCATTAGTTTTATATAAAAATTCGAAGTTGTGTTACTTCTCTTTAACAGAATATGTAGTATGTAATACAATGGAAATGAAATTTTTTGATACAATTTATATTCTCCTGAAACGATCCCAAGTAATGAAAAATCAAATTCTGTCTAGTACACTAATAATTTTAGCCTTATTATTCTCAACAACTTCGTTTGCCCAAAGTAAAAAGAAATTAAAGCAAATGAATGCTCAATTAACTACTGAAAATACAGAGTTAAGAAAGAGTAAAACTGCTTTGGAAAAACAATCGAACTCATTGCAAGCAATGAACGATCAAATGAAGTATGAAGTAGAAGGATTGAAGGCAGATATCAATTCATTACAACAAAAAAATAAAGCACTTCAAAATGAGGTAAATCAACTTTCTGAAGCTAACGAAGCATATGAAGAGAAATTAGCGGAAGTAAGTACTTCTGGAAGTGGTGGTGCTGTAGCTACTGCTGGTAAAAATATGCCAGCAAACGCAGATCAATGCTCGAGCAGACAAGGACAGTTACAAAATGATAAGACGTATTTTGTTGACTTAAGTAGTCAAATTATTTCTCATGGTTGGGGAGTTCAAGTTTACTCTACTGCAAGTCTTTGTGATGCACAAGGTTATGCTGAAAGTTTCCAAGAACATTACAAAATGTGGAAAACGTACGTAAAAGTAACAGAACAAAACGGTAGTCAAGTATACAGTGTTGTATATGGTTCATTAAAATACCAAGATCAAGCTAAAGTATACTTAGAGAACTTTAAGAAAATTGGTAGAAATGAGGATGAAAGAAATGCTGTTTTGGTACAACACTAGAATAAAAAACATTTAATATTAAGGAGGCTTCGGTCTCCTTTTTTTATGCATTTTTTTAAGAATTAACAATGAAATTATGTAATTTGAAGTAGGAAGAACCCGTTGTAATGTTGACTACTTTTATGAATGGAATATTTATTGCAGTATGTCCTTCAAAATTAATCTAATAATCTGTAATTAAAAAAGTGAGTAATCCTACTATAACAAATACATGGAGAAAAGTAATACGTGCTTTTTACGTATACTTTGTCGCATGTTTTCTTATCGCTGTAGGGAACTTTAGTTCTTTTAAACAGATCGAAGATCATGATGTTGTATTAGAAAAGGTTCAGAAAGTGCGACAAGAAGCTATGAGAATGACTTTAGCAGCACAAGAATTCCTTTCTTATGAAGCACATTATGAAGATTTCCATAAATCAAGGGAAGCGACGCCTATCATGAAGGAATATCATGATATTGATAAAGCATTAGAATTATATGTAGAATCCATACTAAGTTCTAATTCTTCTTGGAAATTAGATTATGAAGATGACCTAGTTTTATTCTATAATCATTTAAAATCTCATAGAAAGACATTTGCAAAAATCATTACCCAATTAAAATACCGAGGGTCTCAAAATTCTGGAATGATTGGGGATTTACAAAAGAGAACTAGGGTATTAGCAGAAGATCCTTATGTAAATATTGTATCTCTTGAGCAAATGAAATTATATGAAAAGAGTTACTTATTATCTGCGGATACCTCAGAATTCTATAAAATCAGAGAATTAAACCATCAAATGCAGCGCGATATCAAAAACATGCCGATGGCAGAAAACCATAGATATCAGTTGGTCAATAATTTAAAACGATATAATTCTACTTTACTTAAAATTGTAAATGTAGACCTTACGATTGGTTTTAGAGGAGATAAAGGGTTGACATTAAACCTTCAAAAAAATACTGAAGATATTATTCGCTTGTCACAAAAAATGTATGATGATGCGAAATCTAAAAAAGATAATTGGATGTCTTACAGTAGATGGTTATCTGTGATTTTTGGTACTTTATCAATTAGCGTCTTACTAGTACTGAGTCTTACTTCTCATGAGTTATTAAGTAAGATGAAATAATTAAGCTGAAGAAGTAGTATCAGATTCAATCTTCTCTAATTTAAAGATCCATTTTGCAAGTGGCATTGCTAAAATTGCAAAAGCAATAATAAACGCCCCACCATAGAAATAGAGATCCATAATTTCACTTTCTCCAAAAAATAAATAAGCAATAACACCTCCATAAATTGGTGCAAGATTGTTGGCTAATGACACACTAAAAGGAGTGATTTTTTTCATTACTCTTACAATGGATGAATAGGCGATAATAGAGAATACGACAGCTAAAATGACAATTAATCCCATGTCAACTGCTGTAGGCATTGAAAAAGGTGCCATCTTTATATATGTCAAATAATAGGGTAATACTGCTGCAGTTGCTATAAAAGCACCTAACATTTGATAGAAAGTAATGACTAAATAATGATACTTCTGAGATAATTTTGAAGTTAAAATCGTCACAATAGCGGCGAAAAATGCTGCTAAAATTGCGGTATACATTCCTTCGCTATACGCAAAACTTGAACTGAAAATCATATAGACGCCAAATAATGCAGATAGTCCCGTCATTAATTCATTAAATGTAGGTTTCTTTTTGGAGAAAATGGGATAGACAAAACTTACCCAAACAGGCGTTGTAGCCATCCCTACTAAAGTAACGGAGGTATTGGAGGTTTTTGCTGCAACAACAAATAAAATCCAATATATGGAAGTCATAAAGCCTGTAAAGACAAGCAAAAGTACATGGGACGTTTTTACATTAAAGGATATTTTCCTAAGCAGTAGATAAAAAAAGATAATCACAAGAGCCATCATGGTTCTTAAAAAAACGATCTCTACTGAACTAAGAGAAATATATATATTAATAATCGGAATTGTACTTGAGCACAGAATCCAAAAATGTAGTTCTAAATAAGCACTTTTGTTGTCCGAATAGCCAATTTTTTTAAGTAAAGTAAGTAAAGCCATTGTGCCGAATAGAATGTTCTAATAAAACATCAAAATACTACATATTTTTTTATATCCCTAATCTTACATTTGCTTTACTTTCTTTTCGTTCTTTTATGGATGAAACTTCTTTTCTCCTGCATTAATTTCCACTGAAAGTTGATTTTCTAGAGGAGGTAATGGACAGTCATATGATTCATTATAAGCACAGTAAGGATTATAAGCTTTATTGAAATCGATCACTGTTTGCATAGAGCCTTTTTTCAAACCTCTTAATTCGATATATCTTCCAGCACCATAAGTAGTTTTTGCAGATGTAGCATCTCTGAAAATAACCATAGTTAATCCTTTTGTCATAGGAGTATCAATTAGATTTTGTAATAATACCAATTTTTGTGCTTCACCATCAATTTTGAAATTAGCCCATGCTACTTTTTTATATGTACGTGGATCTCCTTGTGTCGCTGCTATTTTTATAGTTTCAGGACTTGAAGCCCATTCCAATGAAGCGTTTACAATATATTTCTTATCTGGATTAAAGTAATTCAAACCTTTGAAATCAGCAATTTCATCCGCTTTTAAAGGTGAAATTTTAGTATTTCTAAACTCTTCATTTTTCTCTTCTCTTTCTTTATTGATTTTTTCAAGATAAAGACCTTGATTCAAATCGGAATTAGAAGAATAATAAGTATACGCTACTACTACAGCAATAAGGCCAAACAGTGCTATTTTAAGGATTTGTGATAGCTTCATGATCTAATTTTATGAGTATTTTAATGTGAAATCGAATATATAACAATTTGAAGAAATTATAAAATCAAAGAAAGTTTTATAGGAATATTGCAATAAAAAGTTGTATCTTGCTAATATTAGTAAATATTTTATTAGTTAATTTATGGTTAAACCTATCACTCATAACGCCGAAAAAGATTTACTAGATCACCTAAGTAAAACGCTATTATTCGAAGGTTTTGTCGCTTGTTATAGAAATTTTTCTGAACAGGAAACACAATGGGGAATTATGCGTCAGCCAATAAAACTAGTGAGAAACGGGGCAAGTGATTATGATCAATTTGCCACTGCTGTTTTTGCTGGTGATAAAATGATTGGTTATGTACCAACAACGATTAGTGAGAAAATTGCAAAAAGGTTAGATGCAGGGGAGGAAGTACATGCTGAACTTGTTAGTGTAGATCCTGATGCAAAAGACCATGAAAAAGTAAAATTTAGAGTCTGGCACTATAACGAAGAATTATAATACTTGACCTTGTTACTTTCTACGCTTTAATCGTATTGTTGGACCACTATTTTCAAATAATGCATCAGGTAAAGTTGTTTGAATAACTTTATAATATTGCGATTGTAACTGTAAACTTTTGATTAAGTCAAGACGATTAATAACCGGAATTACAGCATTAAAATATTTTTGTAAATCTTTATTTAGAGGTTTCCTTTCTTTGTACTCTTGAAGTATAAGTTGGGAAACTTTTTCGTTATGCCATGTACCAAGGGTATCTTCAAGGGAAATACCTTCAATTTTTTGAGTAGAATTGAGTATCAAATCATTCTCTTCTTTCTCTTCATAATTTTCAGAAAAAGTAAATGTAGTTTCCACTTCTTTTTGAACACCTGTGGTAAAAATCGTTCTGCCATATTCAGACCAACTCCAGAAGTCATTCAATAGCGGAATTCTTGGTGCTAATGCTTTAAGTTCTTTTTCGTAATCAATTCGATATAATGGATGATTAAGAATCGCAAAGCAATAGTAAAAGATATTCTCTTTTGTTAATTGTTTTGTTTTCTTTTCATTCTCAATTTTACCTTTTTCTAATTTTTGGATGGCACTGCTTATCTTAATAGAAGATTGTGTAATACTATTGATCATGGTTTTCTTTTCAGTAGATGTTCTGAAAAGTTGATTCATTTTAGTATTCAACAAATGCAATGTTTTTGTAATCTCTTCAAAAGAACTTTGTGTATCGCTAGCTATCCCTTGAAGTTGGAGTGTATACTTATGTAATACAGGAAGTCGTGATGTGAATTTCTCTATATTCTTTGTTTCTTGAATAAGAACATCTAAAATTGGTTCAATCGTATTTTGTTGCTCTACTTTTGGAAGACGAGAGATATAATATTGTTTAAAACGATCTAGTGCCCAATCACTAATATTACTATTAAAAGATCCGTCTTCTTTGTATATACTTAAAGGTAAAACAGTAGGGAGTTGTTTTCTATCATAAAAAGATTTTAAAGGCCCTTGAATGATAGGTGTAGCTTCTAAACCAATTTCCTTGTGTGTACTTAAAGCAAAAGTAGGGTTGTCTTTTCCAAAGCCATACGTTTGTGCTGTAGACCAGTTGTTTTGATCTCTTTCAGAAATATAAGCCCACTTCTTTAAGAAAGGTTTGGAATAGACTTTTACTATATTTTTTGCATCAAATTTTTCTTCAATTCCTAAAGCTAAAGTGTTATCCTTTTTTTGATTTTTGTAAAATAACTCCATTTTTTGAATCAACTGTTTTTTGTTGAAATCAGTTGCCCAAGATTTATTTTTTATATCAATTAAAGGTGTACTTTGATTAAAAATGCTTTTTTCTTTTTCAGAAATCAGACAAAGGAAGTTTTTATATTCATCAGAAGATAACGTAATCCAATCATCACTTTCTTCATTTACATGAGCAAAGTCTTCCAAATAACTTGGAGCGAAGAATACACCATCTTTATCTTCTTCCTCACTGAATATAAAACAATAAACCACTTGATTAGAGTATTGCTGTGCTTGAACGTAAACTCTCTGACAAATGTCTACAACCGTTTTTCTCCATTCTTTGAATTCAGGAGCTGCTGCTATGGAATGATCCCCACGAATCACTAAAATTCCATTATTTCCTAGACGTTCTTTTGCCCATAAAAACCAATAAGAAACTGGATTGCGTTTGGCGTCATTTTTAAAAACTTTTTTGACTTTATTGACCCAATCTTTATGTACAGATCGATTGCCTAAGGACATCTGTTGTATGGTGCCAAATACTATTTGTACAGGATCACGATTTAGATTGATCAACTTGTCCAAATTGTCATCTTGTTCCGAAAAATTAAAGTGTTTTTGTCCTTGGGGTTTTATATCAATAAAACTAAGACTATTCCCAAAGGAACGAACACTCATCGGAATTGTGATTGCACTCCAATAGTAAACTAAAAGATCATAGCAAACAATAGTATTGGACTGAGCTTCAGTGTCCAAGAAAGGAGGGAGTGTAAAAGAAGGATATAAATATTGAGCATTTTTTCCAGAGTTATTCAAATGTTTTCGCATTAAAGATTTGAACATTCCCAAGAAGTAATCGGGTAATGCTTCACCTTCTTCTCTGCCCATCAGTTTTGTAAATGTATTTTCAGGAGTTTCTTGCGTAGATAATTCATTTATAGCATCCTCAATTGATTCTAAATTGAGTTGAATTAGATCTAGATCAATTGTTTTGTCAATGAGTCTTTCAAAGGCTTGATAAATAGAATCTTGATGAAGATGTTTTAATTTATCATTAGCAACTAATTGAGAGATAATATGCTTCCCAATAATATGTTCACTGATAAAGCGAATCAAATCTTCAGTGCCAAAAGAAGGATAAAAAGAGCGTTGAAAAACCTTTCTTAAGTCTCCACTATGCTCTTGAATAGCACCCTTAAAATTACCTGCAAATAAAAGTTGCTGTTGTAAGCCTTGAATCGCTTCTCCTACCAAACCTATTCGATTTATTTATTGCTAAAAAATAGGAGTAACCGAAGTCTTATAAAAGACCTACTCCATTTACAAACTGAATTGCAAATATAACTCTTCATATGAAGGTCTAAAGATAAATATGAAAAAATAACAATTTTGGCTAGAAAAAAATGAATTTAATTTATCCTTTTAAATCTCCTTTCTTACTCGTGAAATTACTTGTTTTTGTGGCTTTAAATTGTCTCATTTGTACACTAATTTAGAATTAAGACAAACACAAAATTATATTTCGTACTCTGTACATTTTAATATTATGAAGAAATTGTTTCTGCTTGATGGCATGGCATTGATTTTTCGAGCCCATTTTGCTTTAATCCGAAATCCTAGAATCAACTCTAAAGGAATGAACACTAGTGCTCCAATGGGGTTTGTGAATTCTATGATGGAGGTAATTAAAAAGCAGAAACCAACACATATTGGTGTCTCTTTTGACCTTCCAGGACCAACTTTTCGACATGAAATGTTTTCAGAGTACAAGGCGAATCGTCAAGAAACACCAGAAGATATTTCAATTGCCATTCCTATTGTAAAAAAGATTGTAGATGCATTCAATATCCCTCGTTTAGAAGTAGAAGGTTTTGAAGCGGATGATGTTATCGGAACATTAGCGAAAAAAGCATCGAAAGCAGGTTTCCAAACATATATGCTGACACCTGATAAAGATTATGCTCAATTAGTTGATGAAAATACATTTTTATACCGTCCATCTACTAAAGGAGGGATTGAAATTTTAGGAGAAAAAGAAGTTCTTGAGAAATTTGATTTAGATCGTATTGATCAAGTTATAGACCTTTTAGGTTTGCAAGGTGATGCAGTAGATAATATCCCAGGCATTCCAGGTGTCGGTCCTAAGACAGCTGTAAAATTATTAAAACAATACAGTACGGTTGAAGGGATTTTAGAGCATTCCTCTGAATTAAAAGGAAAATTAAAAGAGAGAGTTGAGGGCAATAAAGAACAAGCATTAATGTCTAAAGAATTGGCAACGATCAAAATTGATGTGCCAATTGAATTTGATGAAGGTCAACTTGAACTTAAAGAACCCAATAAAGAAGAGGTCGTTAAGATTTTTAATGACTTAGAGTTTAAAACACTTCTTGCTCGTATTTTTCCTGGAGAAAAAGCTGCAGCGACTAAGAAAGTGGTAAAAGCTGGTGAACAAGGAAGTTTATTTGGAGGTACACCAACTTTAGCTACATCTACAGTAGAGACAGAAGTTGAAGAAGTTGAGGAAGAAATAGTAGGACCAGATACGATTGGGACTGTTTCGAAGAATTATCGTATGATTGATAATGAAGAAAGGTATACAGAACTTGTCGCTTATCTTTCAAAACAAAAAGAATTTGCTTTTGATACTGAAACTACTGGCCTTGATTCATTAGAAGCACAAATGGTGGGTATGTCTTTCTCAGCTGCTAAGGATGAGGCTTATTATGTGCCTCTATCTTTAGAAAAAGAGGAAGCAGATAAAGTTTTGGCTTACTTCAAACTACTATTCGAAAATGAGTCTATTCTTAAGATTGGTCAAAATTTAAAATATGACCTTCAAGTGATGGCTTCGGCTGGTGTAGAAGTTAAAGGACCTTTCTTCGACACGATGTTAGCCCATTATCTTATCGAGCCAGATAAGCGTCATGGAATGGATACATTATCCGAAACTTACCTTAACTATATCCCTGTTTCAATAGAAACAATTTTAGGAAAGAAAGGAAAGAAGCAAAAAAATATGCGTGATATTCCTGCTGCTGAAGTTTATGAATATGCTTCAGAAGACGCGGATGTTACTCTTCAATTAAAACATAAATTTGAGCCAATTCTCAAAGAGAAAGGATTAGATACACTTTTCAATGACATTGAAGTTCCATTAATGGAGGTATTGAGACGAATGGAAGAAGAAGGGGTAAACCTAGACGTTCCATCATTAGAACAATACTCAGTTCATATTGGAGAAGAAGTTGCTCAATTGGAAAAAGATATATATGCTTTAGCGGGAGAGGAATTCACAATTTCATCACCAAAGCAATTAGGTGTTATTTTATTTGAAAAAATGAAATTGGTAGATAAGCCTAAAAAGACAAAAACAGGTCAGTATGCAACTGGTGAAGAGATTTTACAAGGTTTAAAACAACATGAAATTGTTGAAAAAATATTAGACTTTAGACAATTAGCGAAATTGAAGAGTACTTATGTAGACGCTTTACCAAAACTGATTAAGTCAGATGGTAGAGTACATACTACATATAATCAAGCAGTAGCAGCTACAGGTCGTCTAAGTTCTACCGATCCAAACTTACAGAATATTCCAATTAAAACGTCAAGAGGTAGAGAAATCCGTAAAGCATTTGTGGCAAGAGACGAAAACTATACTTTCGTTGCGGCAGATTATTCACAAGTGGAATTACGTATCATGGCTGCATTCAGTAAGGATGAAGAAATGATCAATGCTTTTAAAGAAGGACGTGATATTCACACCGCTACAGCCGCTAAGGTATTTAAAGTAAAGGAAGAAGAAGTAGATTCAGAGATGAGAAGAAGAGCGAAAACAGCTAACTTTGGTAT
The DNA here is from genome assembly GCF_056161045.1 of Flammeovirga sp. AWQ4_249. NCBI lineage: Bacteria > Pseudomonadati > Bacteroidota > Cytophagia > Cytophagales > Flammeovirgaceae > Flammeovirga > Flammeovirga sp. AWQ4_249. The sequence continues at coordinate 11,553 of NZ_JBSWYJ010000038.1, read as the reverse complement.
TATATATGGAGTTTCTGCTTTTGGTTTATCACAACAGTTAAATATCTCAAGAAGTGAATCAAAAGAGTTAATTGATAACTATTTTGAGCAATTTCCTTCGATTAAAAAATATATGGATGCTGTCATTGACAAAGCAAGAGACAATGAATATGTAGAAACATTAATGGGTCGAAGACGTTATCTACGTGATATTAATTCTCGAAACTTTACAGTCAGAGGAATGGCAGAGCGAAATGCGATAAATGCCCCAATTCAAGGTACTGCAGCTGATATTATTAAGAAAGCAATGATTGAAATCCAGAATTGGATGGATACGCAAAACCTTAAATCAAAAATGATCCTTCAAGTACATGATGAATTGATTTTTGATGTTCATAATGAGGAATTGGAATTGATGAAGGAAAAAATTAAATCCTTAATGGAAGGTGCTTATGACATTGGAGTACCATTGGAAGTAGAAGTTGGAGAAGGAAACAATTGGTTAGAAGCTCACTAGAATATGACAAGACCACAAACAGAACAAACTTTTTTTATTAATATAAAAGATTTCTTACGACTTGTAAGAATGAATAATTTATTGATTATCCTACTTACACAATGGATGGGTAGGATATTCCTGATAGGGCCAAGTAGTCAGTGGAAAGAGCAACTACAAGATGTTTCATTCTGGATGTTGACCATTTCAACGCTATTGATTGCGGCTGCGGGATATATAATCAATGATTATTATGATATTAAGATAGATGCTGTCAATCGACCAAATAAGCAAGTGATTGGTAAATTGATGAAAAGAAGAGTGGCCATTTTTACTCACACCGTTTTTAATTTTGTAGGTATAGTGATTGGTTTCTTCTTATCAATGGAGGTGGGAATTGTATGTTTCTTGGTTTCTTTTTGGCTTTGGTTATACTCCAATGATCTGAAAAGAAGAGCATTTATAGGGAATGTAAGTGTAGCAGCAATAACTTCTATCTCTATATTCTTGATCAATATCTACTTTGTAGAGCATAATAGAGCCGTATATGAATTTGGCGTCTTTTCTTTCTTTGTTTCTTTGATAAGAGAGATAATTAAAGATTTAGAAGATAAAGAAGGAGATATGAAGTTTGGGTGTAAGACTTTACCCATAGTTTGGGGAGATCAGAAAACAAAGAAATTAATCTATGTCTTATTTGCTTTATTCCTGGGTATTTCTACATTCATCGTGTTAGGGATGCAAGAAGTCCTCATTCAATATTACTTCTTAGCCTTATCATTACCTGCCTTTGTGATGATTTATAAACTCTATAAAGCGATTTCAAGTAAAGATTATGCAAATATTAGTACCTTCATTAAAATCTATATGATAGCAGGTATAATAGGCATGTTTTTAATATAAAAGAAATAAACCCTACAAATCATTGTAGGGTTTATTTTTGTCTAATAAATTAAAGTTTAGATAATCTTGAATTGGTTAGAAAAAGGAGTATCGATGTTAGTTGAATGATGTAAAGAATAAAATAGATGAATATATTATTCTTTACACCTTGTTTAGAACGACTTAAGTCGTCATTTATTTTACGCTATTAATTAGAAAGTGCTGTATCTGTACTTTCAAATATTTTGTCTGCAGAAGAAGCGATAAAACCTTCAAATAATTGACCGTTTTTATCTTCATATCTCTTTGCAAACTCATAATAGCATGATGGAATTTCATATTGGCCTTCTTGGAAATCAATAGTCATTTTATCAGCAAGAATACTAGACTGTTCTAATAATTGCTCCTTACTACCTTTGATTTCTCCACCAGAAGTGTTCAGTTTAAAGCCATTGTCCTTTAGGAACGTATTGACTTCTTCTAGCGTTTTAAAGTTTTTCAACTTATTACAGTGAATAGTGAAATGATTGGCTCTGAAACCAAAAACATACATCCAACCAGCATATTCTGATTCTTCTAGTAGTTTTTGATAGATTTTGTAAGAAGGTTTGCCCCAAATACATCCACTTAAAAGCAATTGTTCTACATCCATTTCTTCGATACCAGCAGAAGCAACGATAGAGTCTGCCACTTCCTGTACGAATTCACTACAAAGTTCTAGTCTTAACTCTGAAATGAAAATCTTTGGTGCATCTTTGTCTGAACGGTGTTCGAAATGTGCTGCCTTCAGTTTTTTAGCTTCAAAAATGTATTCACCTTTCTTTTCATAACCCATCCTGACAAAAGGTTCGGAAAGACGTTCTACATTGACTAGGGGATTGTTAAATGTACGGATAGCAATATGATCGTTCTCAATTTTTTCGCCTTTATCTTCGAAAATTGCTTGGATCTTACCTGCTGAGGGAGTGATTTCAACATACTGATCCCATAATTTTTCAATGATATTTTTCATGTGTTTTTGTAATTGGTAATCTACGGTTGTATTGGTAATTTAAATGTACTACTTTTTATTAAATGTAAAAAGTACGTTTATATTTATACTGCAAATATACACATGAAAAGTATCTTCCAAAGAAAAAAGTGAATTATTTTGATTTATAAAATATCACTAAGCCATTATCTAGTTCAGTTCTTTCGTATTGTTTTTTGATAATAGTAATGAAATCCAATAGTTTTTCACCATCTCCATTCGTATCTACGATTACTTCGGGCATGTCTTTTTCAAAAGCGTTGTAAATTGAACGAATTTCATCATAGCTATTAATTCCATTAAAATAGCCTTTACAGACTTTGTAATTCAAGTAAGGAGTGGCAAGCTCATGTCCATTGTAATACTTGTATTCATTTCCGAATACTAGCATTTTACCTCCAAATTGATCTAAATCAGGAATATTAGTAGCCCATGCATTTTCGTAAGGAGAAGCAATTTTTTTAGGTAAAATATTAAAAGCACAACCAAACATAATGACAAGAAGTAAGCTGACGTATGTCCATAATGTAATTTCAGCGAAAAATTTACTTCTCATGATTAACAGTTCATGTGCACAGAAAAAACTTAGTGCAGGAATGAACAAGGTTAGTTGATAAGAAATTGTGAAAGAAGAGAAAAATATACTTAGTGAGGCTGTGATAACCCAAATAAGCATTAATTGCTGTATATTTTGTTGAGAGTTGATGAATTGATTATAACTAAATGTCTTGAACATACCCATTACTAAGATGAATATTGGAACTGTGACTAGCATCAGCATTTGATCCCAAGATAATTGATAATCGTGAGCTAAGTTAGGGATCACCAACATGCACATGTTTATGAAATTTTCTAACCCACCTAAATAATATAAAAATACTAAGTAACCTCCCCAAACGATCGTAAAACCAACAAGTGCTAGAAATAAACGGTTAAAAGAAGATACTCTAAATGTGGCAAGTGCAAATATACCCATTAAAAGAAAGGAGAACGATGGCATATAAGCCAAGGAAGCCAAACCAAAGAAAATACCTGTATTCAAAATACTCTGCTCCACTCCAGTTCTTTCCATCCTTAATAGGTTCCTTAAACCAAAGAGTAAGAAAGTTAAAGAGATTAATGTAGGAGATAAAGTCATAAAATCGTAACTGAGATTCGAAAATATCAGGTACATAAAACCAGGAACAAAAGTTTTCTGTTTATACGCCTCACTTCTGTTCATCATTAAATTGAAAAGATAAGATTGTATAAATGTAAGAATTGCGGCGAATACAAAGAATACTTTTTGTGAAGCACCAAAAGTAAGAGCAATTAACCAATAAACGCTTGCAGATAGTGGGGCAATATTGTCCCAAACATCCAAGTACATACTATTACCTTCGGCTAACTTATTGCCTAAAGTAATCCAGTGAATTTCATCTGAAAGTAAAGGGATATCACTCATCCATATAGGAACTCTGATAAGGATAAGTATGAAAAAAAGTATGATTAAGCGTAGAGGATCGTTGATCTTAAAAAATGCCAGCATATTTGCTTATACCTTGGAATTAAAAAAGGTTTAGTTGCTGTGTCCTTTTTGCACAGCAACTAAATTAAATTAACGTGTGTAGATGTTGTCATCATCGTCATCCTCTTTTTCATCAGGAATGTCGATGTTGTCAAACAACTTATCTATTTTTTCTGCTTCTTCAGCTGTATTGTCATAGTAGAAACGTAATTCAGGAATTACTCTCGCTTGATGACGGATACGTTGAGCTAGTAAATTACGAATTGATTTATTTTGCTCTTCAATTTCTTCAACTTTCCCTTCAGGGTCTTTCGTTAATAAGAAGCTTAAATATACTTTCGCTAAACCTAAGTCAGGAGAAATTTCAACGTGCGTAACAGAAATGAATGCACCTCCAAACATAGAAACAGAGTTCTGTTGGAAAATTTCACCAAGATCTTTTTGGATTAAACGAGAAAATTTATGTTGTCTTTTACTATCCATTTTCTTGAATTGATTTAAAATCACTCTATATATTGAGTAACATGCAAATTTCGTAAAAAAAAGAAGAATGGCCTACATTAATCTAGTATTCCTCCTCTTCATCATCATAATAATCCTCATTTTCGAGGTTATCAAAGTCAAAATGCGGATTTTGAGGCTCACTTTCTCCAAAAAGTTCTTGTTGAGAAGCCATCATTGAAGGATCGAAAGCAGGTTCCTCTTCCTCATTATATTCGGGGTCATCTCCAAATTGTTCTTCCTCATCCAAAGCAAATTCGTCATCATGAATAAAAGCTTCCTCTTGGATTGGAGTATCATCATAGATATGATCATCTTCTGTTGAATCACCAAAGTTATCATTGATTTGGGTAGGAGGAGCGACTTCAGGGATAGGATCATTTAGCGTATGAGCAACTGACAAAATCATAGACATATCTCTGTAAAGTGCCTTTAGGATAAATGCTCTTTTCAGAGACCTTGTGGTGTCTACTTTGAAAAGCTCTTTACGCACATCCATAAAAATATAAAGTTTACCATTCCTTAAGACACAGTTTACTTTTGCTTTAAAGTGTTTTCTAATTTTATATAATCTCTTGATAAAATCATCCTTCAATGATTTCTCAGCATCCGCACGATTACCTGCATAAACTTTAAAATATTTTCGGAACTCTGGATCTTTTATAGGTACATAAGTACCAAATCGATTATCTTTTTCTTCAATTAATCGTCCTAAATGTCCCCAATGGTTTTGAATGTGATCTTCAAAGATAAAAACTTCAGTTTCAGGTGGATCTTCAAGAGTTACAATCATAAAAAATCCATGAAATTGAGTATTTAGTTCTTTTTTACCTCGTTTATGTTTTGGAATATACCAATGGTTTTTTGGAGGGAAATAGTTGCCCACTTTAATTTCAGACAACTGAATAGGGGATCCTTCAATATTTCCTTCTATCAAATCATCCCCAAAGTAGACATCAGGAATGACAGGGTTTACACCACTCTCAATCCATTTTTGTAAAGGCAGAAAATCTTCAGGAGCATAATGTAGACTACTATCCATAAACCTAATCATTTCTCGTACTACAACTTCTTTGTATTGACTTTCAATACTATCATCTTGATAGTTATTATTGAAATAATTCATTGAAGTTAAAGGAGCGAAAATACACATGAAATAAACGCCATATTCATTGATCTGACCTAAGTAAAGCAACATGAGTGCAATAGAAATCATGAGCATGGTTAAACCTCCAAACTGCAATCTTTTGTTGTGTAGGAAAGCTCGATTTTGTTCAATCTCATCTAATTGATGAGCAATATTTTCTTTGAAATGGTTTTTAAATGATTCAAATGATTTCATACAGTGTGCAATATTATGCGACTATTCCTTTATGAATATAAGTAGTTGTAAAAGATTATAAAAGTAATGCTTTTGAAGAATAACATAATTTTCTGCGATTTATCATGTTTTTTTCTTCAGATATGGTTTGCAAATATTGCAATATTCATAATGAAATGAGAATTTAGCAGGATGAAAAAATTCCTAGTGATCCAAACAGCGTTTATCGGAGATGTTATTATGGCAACTGCTGTTGTGGAGAAATTAATTCAATTTTACCCTGAGGCACAAATTGATTTTGTGGTAAGAAACGGAAATGAGGGACTATTAAGAAACAATCCTCATATTAATGAAGTTATTATTTGGAACAAAAAAGTAGAGAAAAATAAAAACTTAATGAGGGTAACCGCTGAGGTGAGAAGACGTCAATATGATCGTGTGATCAACTTACAGCGTTATTTTTCTACTGGATTAATGACTTTTTTATCAGGTGCTAAATCTACTGCTGGCTTTGATAAAAATCCATTGAGTATGTTATTTTCAATAAAGAAAAAACATAAAGTTGGATTAGGAAGAGATAAAGAGCATCATGAAGTGACAAGATATTTATCATTAATAGAAGATATCACTGATAGTGAATTTGTGGCCCCAAAAATGTATCCTAGAGAAATCGATTTTGAAAAAGCAAAATTTGATGGGAAATACATCACAGTAGGTCCAAGTTCGGTATGGTATACAAAACAATTTCATAAAGATAAATGGATCGAATTTATCAATAAAGTTCCTGAAGATGTTGCAGTAATCCTCATTGGAGGTCCTGGAGATAGAGATCTTTGTGATGAAATTGCTGAAAAGGTAAATAGAGAAAATATGTGGAATTGGGCAGGGAAACTGTCATTTTTACAATCTGCGGCTTTGATGAAGAGTGCGATGATGAATTATGTCAATGACTCGGCACCTCAACATATGGCAAGTGCTATGAATGCACCTGTAACAGCTGTTTTTTGTTCGACTATACCTGAGTTCGGTTTTGGACCTTTATCGAGCAATTCAAAAATTGTAGAGGTAAAAGAAAAATTAAAATGTAGACCTTGTGGAATACATGGTCATAAAAAATGTCCAAAGAAGCACTTCAAATGTTCGATGGATATTGATACGAATGAACTACTATTAAACGAATGGATGTAATCCAAATGTGCGTCTAACTAAACTTGCAAAACATGAAAAAGTACCATTTAACTGCTGGCCCAAGTGAGCTCTATTTTACTGTAGGACAGCATATTCAACAAGCATTAAAAGACAATGTAGCTGTTGTTTCTCATAGAAGTAAAGCATTCCAGGATGTATTTGCATTTACGGTAAGTCAAATAAAAGAAATGTTGGGAGTACCCGAAGATTATTATGTAGTATTTACGGGTTCTGCTACTGAAGTTTGGGAAAGATTAGCACAAGATTGTATTCGTGAAAAAAGTGCTCATTTTGTCAATGGCTCTTTTTCAGAACGTTTTCACTCATTCGCTGAAGCTTGGGGTTTATCAACTCAAAAAATTGAGAAGCCATTAGGAGAAGGTTTTAATGATAATGATTTTGCTATCGAAAAGGATTGTGATTTCATTGCGATTACTCAGAACGAAACAAGTACGGGTGTTCAATTTCCGGTAGAGGATATTTACAAAATTCGTGCTTCCAATCCAGATGCATTGATTGCTATTGATGCTGTATCTTCTGTTCCTTATTTAGATATTGATTTTTCTAAAATTGATAGTTTATATTTTTCAGTTCAAAAAGGAATGGGTTGCCCAGCTGGTCTTGGTGTTTGGATCTTTAATGAAAGATGCTTAGACAGAGCGAAAGAATTAAAAGCTGCAGGAAGAAAAATGGGAGGTTATCATGATATGTTTACCTTACTTAAAAATGCAGCCAAACATATGACTCCTGCTACACCAAATGCCATTGGTATTTATACTCTGGGTAAGGTTTGTGAAGATATGATTCGTAGAGATATGAAAATTATTCGAAGCGAAGCAGATTATAAAGCCTCTATTTTATACAGTGCTATTGGAATGCATAAAGATTTAGATTTTGCAGTTCATGAGGAAAGAGTTCGTTCGAAAACAGTGATTGTAGTAGAAGTAAAAGAAGGTAGAGAGGCGAAAGAATTGATGACTTATCTTTCAAATAAAGGTTTGGAAGTAAGTTCTGGTTACGGACCGAATAAGGCTACTCAAGTGAGGATTGCAAACTTCCCTACAATTTCAAAAGAAGTCTACTTTAGCTTAGTCGATTTGATCGAAGCTTGGTAATCAAAATATTAAATAGCCAAAGGAGAGTTTTAACTTCTTTGGCTTCAATTTTTTCAACTATGACACAAAAAACGATTAACTGGGGGAAAGAACAACAAATTCAAATGCTTCTTTTCGTCATCATTACATTTTTTCTATCCTTTTATTTAGGTTATAACTTTTTTCAATCTCAGAACGAACCGCCAAATATTCGTTTTATTTATAGTTTATTGTCTTTATTGAGTGGGGGATGTAGTATCTATTTTTTAATCTCATTTATTAAAGAAAAAGACTGTAGATCAACGTATACTTTTGAGGATGATCGTTTTATTGTAGAGCACTACATCTCAAAAGATCAGTACGAGAAAAAAGAATATAATATTGAGAATCTTAAAAGTCTTTCTCTTTTAGAAAGAGAAAAAAAGCAGCTAACTAACCAAGGGCGTGACTTTTATAATTTAATGACAGTCAAAAAAGTAATGATCTATCGTCTTTTCTTATTTCTAAAAAATCAAGAAGAACCTATTGACTTATTGCCTTATGCCAATTTATCAACGCCTAAATTAAAAGATTTGGCAGATTGGATTCATCAACAAATGACCTTATTCAAGAATATCAGCCAGAATTAATGGCAGGAATATTTTAATATTTGCCTGCTTAATTTAATAATCTGATTAAAGTTTTTAGAATAGTCTCTTATACGGTAAATAACTTTAAATAAAATTACCTGCGAGGCTATTTTCTTCGTTTTCTACATTGTAAAAGGCCTATGCTTATGCATAGACAAAGAATACTTCTTCAAATATGAAGTTATTTTTAACAGCCAACTCAAACTTACAATGAATAGAAAAGACACAATTCTACAGAAAATTCAACCTGCTTTAGCAGGGTTGACAGATGGTACTATTTCATCATTAGCTCCCATCTTTGCAACAGCATTTTCTACACATAATTCTTGGAATACATTTATCGTAGGTCTTGCAACTTCTATTGGTGCAGGTATAAGTATGACTTTTTCAGAATACCTTTCTGATGATGGTAATATTTCTGGTAGAGGTAACCCTTTAAAAAGAGGTTTAATTACAGGTTCTATGACTGCATTGGGTGGTCTTGGACATACAATTCCATTCTTATTTGATAATTTTTCACAAGCTATAGTTGTAGCGCTATGTATTGTTTTAGTTGAGCTATCTGTTATTGTTTGGTTAAGAAAACATTATTTAGAAGCTTCAGTCAAAAATTCGATTGTTCAAATCGTAATCGGAGGAGTAATTGTATTGTCTGTAGGTATACTTCTCGGACAAATGTAATGAACCCTTACAAAATACTTCAATATTCCTAACTATCAATTTTCAATCTACACAAAGAGATCGTCTCAATTCGAATTATGAATAATATATACTTCAAAAACAATTATGGCAGTAAGAACAGAACAAGAAAACTGGAATTACTTAGATACAGTAATGATTGATGCATTACTTCAAGTAAAAATGGAAATTGAAAAATACGGTAGTGATAATAACACTGTTTTTAAGACATCATCAACTTTTCCCATCTCCCTTTCTAGAATAGTGTATGCAATAGAAGGAATTGGTAGTCGTAAAAGTGATCAAGTGAAAAGCTATTTGATTGAAAAATTTTCAGATAACAAAACGTTTCAAACGTATGAATTTTTGAGAACAGATTTACCATTTGTACATGATCGTGATTACATTGTGGAACATGAATGGAAAACAGTTGGAAATGAACCAAATGAAGTAGTTGAGTTAACAACACATTCTATTGAAAAAGAAGATTATCCTGTTGTAGATGGCGTTATTAGAGGTGATATTAAGAAATTTGATTTTCAGTTAGAAAGCATAGGTCCTGATCGAACAAATGTTTCTCTAGTTGTTCATGTAGATAATAAAGGAACAATACCGACTGTGATTTCAAATAGGCTTCAAAAGAATTGGGCAGAAAGAACACTTAGAGAAATTTATTATAGAGCAAAAAGTGGGGGAGATTTATCAACAATTGTGGAAAATTTACCCGAAAAGATATAAATAAAAAGCCAACCTATTCGATATATAGGTTGGCTTCTTTTATTTTTCAATAAACATGTCGATTGTATATTGTAGGAGAGAGATATCACCTACATCACCATGTCCTGGAACAACTATTTCTACTTCAGGGTGATTCATCATAGTTTTTATAACAGAGTTTGACCATTGGGAAGTATCAGCATCTGCTAGGTTTCCCTTTGACCAACCTTCACCTTTAATCAAACAACCTCCGAAAAGAACTTTATCATCAGGGATATAAGCAACAATATTGTCTTTGGTATGACCACTCCCTTCAAAAATAAAATTAATTTCTTGATCATCTACATTTAAAGTGAGACTATCTTGAAATGTATTTTGAGGTGCAGTGAACCCATTTTCCGTTGCAAGTTTTGCTGTTAAAGTAGATCCATACGATGGAATTTCCTTTGAATGATAATAATCTAAACCTGCTAAACAATCAATATGAAAATGAGTGGGTACAGCTGCTTTTACTTTGACCTTATTTTTTTCTAGCCATTGAAATAATTCGATTGAACTTTCCTCATTTGTCGGTGTATCTATAATTATACCTTCACCATCATCAATCATAATTATCCCATTGCATGGTACTTTTCCCCATTGTTCTGTTTTCAAATAAGAGGTATGTAACCATACGTGTTCTGATAATTGCTTGATATTTAATTCTTCTGATTTATATTCTTTTGCGACTTCTGTTTCTTTTTCACACCCCCAGAGAAGAAGTAATAAAGAAATTAAGAAAATATTTTTTTTCATTAATATATGGTTTTATGAAGTTGCAAAGTAAACAGTTTATTAATTATCAGACAATCAGTACTAATTAATAAAATAAAAATAGCCTATACTTTGTACTAAAGTATAGACCGTTATAAATAAACTAGTATTATTCTATTTTTTACTTTGAATAAAAGCTTTCACTTTTGAATTAAAAGTTAGGCCGAATGAGTAAGTCGCTACGATAAATCTAATCACAGCTTTAGCAGGAATAGAAGCAAGGAAGTCTACAATGATCAGACCTCTAAATAGGAGTAATTTGCCATTTAAGGCAGCATATATCATCCCTAATAAATTGGCAATATATGGAATAGCTACATTTACTCGGAGAGTAAGTTAAGCCCCTTTAATCAAAACAAGTATTTTTGCATTATGGGAAAAAGACGTACAAGAAAAAGCTATGACAAAGAATTCAAGTTGATGATAGTAAACTTGGTTCAAAGTGGTAGACCAGCAAAGACAGTTGCAGAAGAGAATAATTTAGATGATCATATGATCAGAAGATGGGTTCGTGAATATAATAAATATGAGGGCAACTCTTTTCAGGGAAATGGAAATGTTGTACAGACATCAGAAGAAGCTAGAATTGCACAGTTAGAAAGAGAACTTGAAAAGGTGAAAACAGAACGTGATATTTTAAAAAAGGCCATAGGCATATTCTCCAAGAGCGACAGTTAACCTATAAGTTCATTAAAGATCATAGTCAGGAGTTTTCTGT
>NZ_JBSWYJ010000037.1:0-52764 GCF_056161045.1 Flammeovirga sp. AWQ4_249 | reverse complement strand
GGGATTTATTTTAATATTGAATGATTTTATACAATAATAATAGCTTAAACGTGCATTTTTTCAGAAAATGAAAACGTTTAGGACACTATTGATAATAAACATAATTATTATAAGATTTCATTGTATTTATCATTAATCAATTTGACTTATTCATCTAGTGTTATTTAACATTGCAACAAATAAATTTCGAAGGCTATAACGATTTCTAATTAAAGCTAACAAACCAATAGTCTACTTGAAGAAACTTTCAATATCAAAATGCAACTTTTTAAAGAACAACGTATTGAACTTGAAAAATTGATTGAAGCAAAACTTCCCAAAAAGATGATTGCTTTAGCTCTTGGTGTACATATTTCTACCATCTATAGAGAAATCAAAAGAAATAGTATGGACGGTAAATACGATGGCAAAAAAGCACATGAATTAGCATTGGCAAGAAAGAAAGTTATCGGAAGTTTTAGAAAGTATAAAAGGAAAAACACCCAAAAAAGGAAAAACGAATATGAGCTTTATGCTGATCGGAGATATATTTATTGGTACTCTGATACTCCTCGAAGAAGACAAAAATACTTCTTTTTGATCTATCCTAAAAAGTACTGGAAATTGAATCGGTACAAACTTAGATTAGGGTTGGAAAAGATATTTCATTATAAAAATGATATCGAACTTTTAGATCAGTTGGTGAGATTCGAAGAGAAACGTTGGGAATTGGAAAAGAAACAGATTCAACAACGAAAAGAGTTATCAAACACAAAACCTAATTTAAAAACAATCAAAATACATACACGTAAAAAGGTGGTGGCTTAATTCTCATACCCCATTTTTAGATTTACTGTAAAAATTTCAAAAAACAACTCTCCATAAGTAGTTACAAAAACTATTTTATGGAGAGTTTTTCATTTTGCCTGTTTTCATACATTCATTTTTTTGAAGATTTTGTTTAAAAATCCATTTTATCGACTGTTTTCGCATTTGCTCACGATTTCTCGCGTAATTTTTTTTCAGAATTATTTTTTTGAGTGTTGAAGAGAATTGCATTAAACATTTTCTTCATGATTTATACTCAATTCTGTCTTGGGTTAGTTTGAATATTTACTGATAATTAGGTTTTTACTCTATGAAAGGTTTGTAAATGAAACAAGCAAATCTATGTAAAAGTAGATTGGCTTTTTTTGTTGTTTTAAGTTGGAAATTTATTCAATGTGCTAGTTTGTAGTTACGCTTACCCCCACTGTTCTAAGTAACGCCTACGGCTTGATACTTAGATCAGTGGGGATCAATAAAGTTATTTCAGGACTTTACATTATACTTTTCTCTAAAGATATTAAATAAATCTTGTTGACTTTCTGGGTTAAAAATAATGTTTGCTATTTCTTCCTTTCGAAATTCGTTATATAAACCCTCAAAAACTTCATAGCCAAGTTCATAACAATATTTTTTGAATAATTTAAAGTCTATTTCGTCGTTTTCGTAAAAAAAATTTATAAGAATTTCTATTACCAAATCAGAAATATTTTTACTAAAAAATTGCTCCTCATCTCCAAGAGCAAGATAATTTATTGAATTATTATTTTTAGAATAAAAATAAAATAGATCAAAGTTAGAGTTTCTTGATATTAATATTTTGTCATTATTCATATTAACATACCCTTCTACTTCTTCAGTTTCTAAAACAGGGTAAAAATCCACCATATCATAGAAATCTGAGCTCATCCCTTTGAATTTTATTATAAAATCTGAAATTTCTTTTTCCATATTATTCTATTTTTTGGATCAATTTCCACCACTATTCTAAGTATGAAGCCGTAGGTGTTAGCTAGAACTGCGAGGGAGAAATTACATTGATATATCTTCTACTGACAACAAGGAATAGGTGGGGGAAAATGATCTGCCTTTTATTCTTTTGCCTTAATATTGTAATGTTTCTTTTTATCAACAGTTACATATTCAATATACCTTAGATAATCTAAATTACCATCTTCGAAATAAGATTTTCTAATCACAGTCAATGTGGTTAAATTAGGTAATTCTTTTACGAAAGAAGCTGATGGCACTATTGAACTATCTATAAATAGTAAAACTGTGTAATTTCTTGATAATCATCAGTACTTTCATGAACTCCAGATAAGTCATTTTTCATATCATGTTCAAGGCTTGAAGGCTCTACAGCTCTCCAAAAGATTATTTGTAATCTAGGATATGAATAAACATATGGATATTCATGATCATTCTTATCAATCTTTCCATATTGATTTAGATGGCTTTGTATCTCAGTATCTTTTAGATTAAATAAATTAAGTTTATCAATTATAATTTCTAGATCGGGGTCATTGGAGAATTGAATAAAACAGATTTTATTTTTACTATTCATTTCGATACTTAAACTATTATTCAAGTAATAATATGTATTATTAAGGCTATGAGAACATTCACCAAGTATATTATCTAATTCTGATTTATCCATACCTAATTTAATAGGTCCAAAGCCTTTTGTTAATTCAATTATAAATTTTTTCATGAAAATATATTCGATTTATTAAGGAAGTTTTTTTTTAAGAAAATTCTCCTTTCTTAAAATTCCAATCATTTGTTCCATTTGGTAAAGATTCATCATCAAAGTATTTTACGAAATCAAATCTCCCCATATTGTTAAGAGTAGTTTCTATTTTATCTAAAAATAACTCAAAATAATCTTCAAATGAATTTGATATAAAAGTTATCTGATCTTTTTCTCTGACTGCAATTTTAATATATTCATTATTTTCATCAATATGAAATCCATACTCTAAACCAATAGTTGTTGTAATAAAAGCAATGTATTTACCTTTTAAACTTGGATGTTCCTTCCACAGCGATAAATTGTATTGCAAAATATTAGCCATTTTCCTATTGTTAATCGACATAAAACAATAATCAATAAAGCTTATTCCATTACTATAGATAAAAATTTCTTTTAATAATCCATTAAATTTCATCCCTAGTATGTTTTCTATTTTTTCAAACAATTCAACATTATCTACCCCATTATAGGTCTTTATTCGATTCGCGTGAGTGAGATGAAGACTTTTAACCTTATTTATTAGTTTATTCATAAATAAAAATTTTATAAAGAATTGATACTATTACCATAATGTTCTATTATATCATCCAACAATTTAGTAAAACTTTGCACTTGTTTATGAGTTGGATTTGGATATTTTGAACTCCTCATATCCCAAATCAGTATGATAACAGATTGATGAAAATCTTTAGAAGGGAGCTAATCTTGAAAAAATTGAGGACTTATTTCCTTTAATTTATTAAATGAAGATCTTAAATCTTTAATAAATGTTGAAATATCTTCACTCCTCAAATCTAAAATTAGTTTTTCCCAATTATTGTCTCTTATTAAATAAACAATAAACCCACCATCAATATCAAAATCTGGTTTCCATCCAAAATCAATAATATATTCTTCTTCATTATATTCAATCCAACCCATATCTTCTCTAAGTATATCAATCTGAGAATCTATAGATTTATTAAGGTCAACAAAATCATAACACCTTACTATCCTTTCCCTACTTCAAAAAATTGTTTTATTATCTCTTCCTTATTTCTTTCCATATTTTGTAGAACAACTTTCTCTGAAACACTTCTAACTATTATTAATATCCAATAAAAATTCACAAAAAAGACACCAAAGAGATTTTCCTTAATGCCTAATTTGATCTTATTAGTGTATCTATAATGCTTTTTTTACATTGATATCACTTTTTACTCTTTTACCCCAGCCTCTTCCATCGAGTGGTAACACATTGTTTTGTATTGCCCATAAATCCCATTTCTTTTTAAGGTTTTTGACGATGTCAGGTTTTTCTTCTGAAAGATCATGTTCTTCTGTTCTATCTACGGATAAATCGTATAATCTCCATTTACCTTCATACGTAGGTTGTTTTCCTTTTAGGGCTACTAATTTCCATTGACCATCAATGATCGCTCTGTCTGCCTCGTGTTCAAAATACATTGGACCTCTTTCGAAAGTTTCCCCTTCAAAAGCTTTTGTAATACTTCTTCCTTGATAATCTTTGATCAAATGTCCATTAAATTTATCAGGATATGAAGCTCCTGTTAGTTCCATCAGCGTTGGCATAATATCCAATACATGCCCCTGTTGTGTTGAGATAGTAGAAGCTTTGATTTTAGCAGGCCAATGTACAATCAATGGTGTACTAATACCTCCCTCGTGGTTGGAACTTTTGTATAATCTAAATGGAGTGTTACTCACATTTGCCCAGTTACGTCTATAACTTTGCTTGAATGTCTTCCCTCCTATATCTGTCATTTCACTTGCCTTTGTCAGCTTTCCTTCTGGCTCTTTGTTACCACCGTTATCGGATAAGAACATCACAATTGTGTTGTCTAGATCTCCTTTTTCTTTTAAGAAATCAATAATTTGACCTACACCTTGATCCATTCTGTCAATCTGTGCTGCATAAACTTCCATGTAAACTTCCCACATTGCTTTTTCTTCATCTGTCAGAGTATCCCAAGCTGGTATATCTGCAGGTCTTTTACTTAAAGCCCAAGCATCAGCCAGGCCTTGTTTCTTCATTTCTTCATAACGTTGTTGTCTGAAATGATCCCAACCTTTGCTGAACTTTCCTTTGTACTTTTTAATATCTTCCTTTAAAGCATGTAGCGGACGGTGTGGTGCATAGTGCGCTACATAAAAGAAATATGGTTGATCTCTTTTTGTTTCATAATGTTCCTTTAAAATATCAATTGTAGAAGTATTGATTGCTTCTGTAAGGTAAAAATCATCGGCAGGCTCTACAATTGTGTTTCCAGAAGTCAATGTATTAGGGTCATAGTATCCTCCACCTCCAGCAAGAATACCTTCGAATTCATCGAAACCTCTTTGCATTGGCCAGTTTGTACTATCACCACCTTTTACCATTGTTCTGTCATAGGTCAAATGCCATTTACCTGTCATATAATTGGCATATCCTGCTGACTTCAAAACTTGAGGGATTGTTACGCTATTTTGGCTAATCGCTCCTCTGTATCCAGGACGACCAAAATCAGAAGCCGTCATCCAACCTAAATCAGCTGCATGTGCATACAATCCTGTCATCAATGTTGCTCTTGTTGGACAACATCGTCCTGCATTATAAAATTGATTGAAGGTCATCCCTCCTTTTGCCAATTGATCGATGTTAGGTGTGTTTATCCCTGAACCCATGAAACCAAGGTCAGAGAATCCCATATCATCGGCCATGATTAATATAATATTAGGTTTCTTTTCTTTCTGCTCTGTTTTTACTGTTTCAGTCTGTGAAGATTTACAAGAAAAAACAAACCATGATAGTAAAGTAAAAAATATAATTCTTTTCATTTCTATTTCGATTGAGTGAAATTTAATTCTCAATGTAATGATAGCGGTTTACTTCTTGAATTTTGTGTACAAATTCGTCATTTTATTGTCGAAAAAGAATAATTAAAAAAATAGTAGGTATTTCGATCATTTAAAAATGGTTTATTCTTGTAAGCATTTGTTGAAAAGCTATTATTAATAATAAAAACAATCCACAATAAACTTATCAATTAATTTGTTAATAAATATTTAATATTTTTTTGGGTTTTTCTTGCATAATAAAAATACATTTTCAATATTTGAATATGAATCGTTAAGCAGTGCATCCCCTGCGGGGGATGTTCTATTAGAATTTCACAATTTTTTTGTGAAATTCTTTTTTTTTTGCTCATTTTTAATGAGTTAACTTCTATCTATACCTTATGAATACGTAATTAATTTCGCTATGAAATTATCTATTAATATCGCATTACTATTTATTATTCTCATTCTTCAGACTTCTAATTCATTTGGGCAGAAGTTTAAAAAAATGGAAAAAAATATTAAAGAGAAAGAATCCATTCCAAATGCTTACAATAACGATAACGAAGCTGATAATTCTTCTATGGAAGTCATTACTGAATTGATCACTATGTTATTGTATAGTTTTCCCAATGAAGATGACCTAAGAGAAGTATATGGCACTCCTCTACGTTTGTCAAAATATACCTATTCTGGAGCTTCAGATGGTAGATATACAAGAAATCCAGAAGAGAAAAGTTTCTTCGCTTGGGATCTTCAAGCCAATTATTTTTATGAAAGTAATTCGATTCAAGGCTTTCAAGCATTTACTAGAATCCAATTTATTCCAAAATTTAGTTTTGATATCAACTACTCTCATCTACAAGAAAAAGTCGTTAATGAAGACCCCTATTATTTTGACTTTTTACATGCTGATATAAGTTTTCATCGTTTTGCATTCACACGTTTCGACCTTTGGATAGGCACAGGTTTAACGAGTTTATGGTTAGAAGACAATTATACAGGATGGAATTTTAATATAGGATCTGAAATTTTCATCAAGAAACCTGTCAGCATTTATACGCACTGGTATTTTGGTGGATTGGAAGAAGTCAACTTTACAGAAGGAGCTATTGACCTTAAGGTTTACTTAAATCGTTGTAATTTATTTATCGGTTATCAATATTTTGAAGTGGCAGGTGTTGTCGTCCAAGGAGGCAGGGCTGGTCTAGGTTTTACATTCTAATTATTCTCAAATTTGATTATTAAATGTAATAGAAATCTTTTATTTTTAATAAAGAACAATGTACAACCAAAAACGTAACTTATGACTATTCAAGAAATTGCAAGTAGACTTGTAGAACTTTGTAGAAAAGGTGAATTTGATAAGGCACATGAAGAGCTTTATGCAGATGATTGTGTGAGTATCGAACCTGATGGTGCGCCTGTGAAAGAAGTAAGAGGTCGTGAAGGTTTAGCTCAAAAAGGGCTACAATTTATGGAAATGATGGAACCACATGCTTATGAAGTGTCAGATCCTTTGGTAGCAGATGATTTTTTCTCTTGTTACATTATGATGGATGCTACTTTCAAACCCACAGGTCAACGTTCACAAAGCAGCGAAATTGCGGTCTATGAAGTGAAGGATGGTAAGATCGTAAAAGAAGAATTTTTCTTTAAACCCGGAGGTGATATGTAAGATAAATGGCTACTTTATTTTTGAGGATAAAGTAGTCATTTTTTATAGACTAATTCCCACTCCAAATGATAAAGGATTAGCACTAGAACAACCTAATTTAATAAGAAGGAATTGATACTTCATGATTAAATCACCACCAACATCTGCCTTGGTAGTAGAGCCATCTTCACTTGAAAAGCGTTCACTATGAACACCTACTTTTGGTGAGATGAAAAATGATTTTCCCTCTGTATCATTAAAGACAGGAAGATAAATTGCATACCCCAAATGAGTAGACCACATTTCACGTGCATCTCCAAATAAAAAAGTACCATCCAATACAAAGTTTCTATACAATAATGATAGCGTTGGACCATACCCTTTAGGTGCTACTCCATCAAGGTTTTGGTTATTAGTACTCACATAAGATCCTCCTAATATAAAACCATTTAATTTAGTATGTTTTCTTATCGGATTGCCATCTAAACTTTGTGCAGAAGACGACAATGATAGAACTACTGTGATAATTAACAGAACGTATTTCATTAGTTTACTTCATTGATTTACAATAAACAGTAGTCGGATAAATGGATCGAAAGTCGTTTGCTTAGTTAAAGGTAAAAATAAAATAAATTATTATTTCTGTTTTAAAATTTATTCACAAGAAATCAATTTGAAATAAAAAAAGGATTAGACTTTTGCCTAACCCTTCTTTGCTTTTATTTACTTAAAATTAATATCCTAAAGCATCTAATACTTTAGCATTTAATCGTCTATTTTCACCTTTATAAGGATAGCAATGTATATGAATTGCCGGATTAAAATTCATTTCGATAATGGCATAATTTGAATCATTTGCATCCTCATTTATATCATCAATCATCATGTCTAATCCTGTGATTTTAACGTCCATTGCTTTAGCTGCTTCTACTGCAATTTTCTTATATGAATCAGGTATATCATCCGTAAAATCAATACTATCACCTCCCGTAGAGATATTTGAATTTTCTCTTAGATAGACTATCTCGTCTTTTTTAGGTACATAATCAAAATCAAATCCTTGTGTTTTCAAGAACATTTCTTCTGCTTCGCCTAGAGCAATTTTTTCTAATGGAGTTTTATATCCTTTTCCTCTTAGAGGATCTTTATTTTTCTCGATTACTAATTCTCTAACACTTGATGTACCATCTCCTAACACATTAGCAGGAACACGATGTAAAATACCAACTACTTCATCATTAATAATAAAAATTCGATATTCTTTACCTGTTACAAACTCCTCCACAAGGATAGAATTGTCATGCTCAAAAGCAATTTCAACGGCTCTATTGTAAAGGTCTACATCGTTATTGTCTTTTAAAATACTTATCCCAAGACCAAAATTGGTTGATTTTGGTTTGATTACAACAGACTGACCTTCATAAAATAAGAAATCACTTTTTGCCCTTTCTGCAGTAGTATACTGCTCCCCTTTTGGTGTTCTAATACCCACTTTTTCAATTACTTTCTTGGTCATGACTTTGTTTTCCATCATCAAAACACTTACGTAATTATCCAAAGAAGTTCGAGTGGCCTGCATTACATATTCTTCCTTACCACTTTGTTCTAATCGAACAAAATTTTCAGTACGATCCATGATTTCAAAATTGATCCCTCTTAATACCGATTCTCTTAAAATCAGTTGAGTCGAAAGCTCCATATCTTCCTTACCATGGAATTTGAATTGTACACCATCAGATGCTTTTTTATATTCTTTTGCTTTGCCTAAATGCCATTCGATGTATTCATGCCCTCGGATTGCTTTTAGTGTTTCACAAGCAGGTCTACTTTTAATATCTTCAGATAAATCCATTAATTTCTTGAAAGCAGAGCCATACGATTTCGGAGCAATGGCAATAAATGCATCTAATAAGTCAGCCGTTAACGATTTGATTTCCTCCTGTAAGTTTACTTCTTTCCCATCTACTACAATCTTTGCTTCTTCCGATAGTCCCTCTGAAGCTACCACCTCTTGATTATCAATGGCAGTTTTTTGTTCTTCAGCAGATAAGCTATTGTTTTCTTTAAATAAACAGTACAACAAGAACAAGTGAATGATTTTGGCTGCATCAACACTAATTCCAATTTTTTCATGCGGATCAAGATCAATCAAACGTACTTCTACATATTGTAATTTACCTTTGATTTCTTTCATACGAATTGGTGTATAATTTTCTTTCCAACTCGTAATAACCCCCTCTTCAACAGCTTTATTGATACTTTCTTTATAGCTCTTGAACGAAGTATAATCTAAAACTAAATCTTCATTATTTTTATAACCACAAACAGTTGAACGCATTGAAGTGGCATTATCAAAATGATGACTATCTTTTGTTGCTTTAGGTAATTCATCAATACAGCACTTCAAATATGAATTGTGTAAAGCAGGACTATTCCCTAAAATTGCCACTAAAAACCATCTATATTTTAAGAAATTTCGAGTGAGTTTAAGGTATAATTCTTCCTTAAAATCTTCATAAGAGATACTTTCCCCATGTTGTTGATATAAGAATTGTATGTTCTTTTCTTCTAAAGAAAAATTATAATGAATTCCTGATAACAACTGTTTTTTCTTCCCGTATTTTTCTGCTAAATGATTTCTATAATCTTCATTTTCCTTACCTTCTTCACCATAATTCGCAATTTGAATATCATCATCATTTTCAGGTAATTCTGGAGGTGTACTTTGCGGCCATAATAATTCATCTCCTAAATTTTCAGTAACCACATCATGAATTGTCTCTAAAAACCCGAGTGCTTCATCAATTGTTGGTAAAGCTGGAGTAATCATTTCGATTTGGCTCTCTGAAAAATCAGTCGTGATGTAAGGGTGTGTTAATTTATTTCCAAAAATAGCAGGGTGAGGTGTTCTCGCCATTTTGCCATCTGCTGAAATTCTAACGTTTTCTTTTTCTAATCCGAAATTACCATCAAAAAGTCTTTCCGATTTATTGTCTTTTAATATTGATTGTATCTTGTTCATAATATTTTGATTTATATTACGGTTGTAAGTGTCATTTTATTTTTAATGATATGATAGGCGATGGTTAGGGATAGGCAACGTAAAAATGTACTAATTGCGATAGCCATCCATATTCCATCAATACCAAATAATTCTTCTTGTGATAGGTATATTGCCATAGGTACACGTATCACTGTCATGGTAATATTTATAGAAGCTGGAATTTTTGTTTTTCCTAAACCATTGATAATGCCTGAAGTGACCATCTCTATACACATCAACATTTGTGATAATCCAATAATCTTTAGATAACTCACACCAATGGCAATAGTTGTATCCTCTGTTACAAACCATCTGACAAAAATTTCAGGCAGCGTATAAAATAATATCGTCATTGTCGTCCCCAATATTACAGCAATCATCATTGCTTTTTGATATCCTTCATTGACTCTTTTATATGCTTTAGCACCATAGTTTTGGCCTGTAAAAGATAGCATAGCTCCAGATAATCCACCTGTGATCATAAAGGTCATTGACTCGATTTGTAAACCAATTTTCTGTGCTGCAATTGCATCACTTCCCCATTGAGCAACAATTCTTGCCATGATGATACCTATCATTGTGAAGATGATACGTTGGATAGACGGGGGAATGCCCAAACGGACGATATTTTTTATTTCATCAAAAGAAACTTTAAACGGTTCTTCCCCAAAAAAGGCTTTTGAAGATCTTCTATAAAATAAAACAAAGGATAAAAGTTGTGCTAAAACTGTAGAAATTGCAGCACCTAAAACACCAAATTTGAAGACAAAAATGAATAAAGGATCAATGATAATATTGACCAAAACTCCAATCATTGTAATCTTCATCGGCGTTTTACTATCTCCCCTACTATTACTTATAGATGTAAATAAAAATACGGTATGAGAGAAAAATACGCCAAGACCTGAAAATCTTAAATAGGAAATTGACAAGCTTTCAACTTCCGTATTATTCAGGTTAAAAAAGCCAATTAAATAGTTCGGTATCAACTCTATCATCGTCAACATTCCAAGGAATAAAATACCTATCCCGATGTAGGACTCTCTACTAATTTTTTCAGCTCGTTTAAAGTTTTTTGCTCCAATTTGTTGAGAAACATAAATCCCTGTCCCAAGTATAAATACAGAAGAAAAGGCCCAACATAATTGTAGGAAAAAAGCAGCCGTTCCAACAGCGGCTACGGAGTTACTTCCCAGTTTACCTACCCAAATCATATCGGTGAAATTATAGGCAAACTGTAAGAAAGAAGTAGTTATAATAGGCAAAGCTAAGGTAACAATATTTCGTAATACATTACCTTTCGTTAAATCTTTCTTCATTAAAATAAATGATACACAATAGCAGAAACACTATTGCATCAGTTATTGCACTCTGCTACATTTAAAAATATGCACAGAAATAGACTTTCAATATTATTAAAATACGAAGATTAAAAGCAATAACCTGCTAACTAGAAATTAAATATTGGAAATAGAAAACTAAAAGTAATATATGTACAATTAAACATATAAAACCCTAGTTATTTAGGAGATAAATAGATTTATAGCAGTAGTTGACAAATCCAAAAGAGATATCCTTGATACTTTTTGGAGAGGACTTTATGGAAATCATCAAAGTGGGAACATTGAGGTGAAATACACGATGTTAAATGTCCAAAATAGTCCCATGAAATACCATTTGTTTGAAAATTAGAAATGAAAAAGGATGACGTACTTGAATTGAAACCTAATTCTGCATTTCTAAAAGGTAGCGGGTTGTTAGGTTGACAACATTTAGTACTTCCTTCTTTAGAAATTAGGAGTAATTCCTTTTCGATTTTTTGAGTATTATTTATTTTACAAGTAGAAGCACATCCTTTCTTTTCTACTTTTTCTTGAGAAAGAAAAAATAGCAAACATGATAGGAATACAATAGCTGTACTTGCAATATGGAATACTCGTTTATTCATCATTTCTAAATTGAAACGAAAGTAGTGAAAATATGTTCAATTTTGAATCTCATTTACGATTATTAAGTCAATTTAAATCGCATATAAAACAAACTCATCAGAAGATAAAAGAGAGTGTTGTCTTACATAAAACTTATAATCATCTCTTAATGATTTAATGTATTCAAAGATACTCGTTAGATGATCCAATGTATGATAAATGCAAATGGCCAACTTTGGTTTGTTTTTCAAAATTGTCTTTTTTGCCCCTTGTAATGCCTCTAACTCTGCACCCTCAATATCCATTTTAACAAAGGTAGCGTCACTACATATTTTGTCTATTTTCACTACTTGAATGGTTGTGTTCCCCACTTTTCCAATATGAGACGATAAGCCATTCCCATCATCAAAATATAATGTATCACTCTTTGAATAAAGGCCAAATTGAAGACATTCTATATTTTTCAACTCTTGACTAAATACAAATTTCTTTAAAGCCCGATTATTTGCTGTATCAGGTTCAAATGCATAATATTTATTGTATTTTGAATTCACAGCTTCTAAAAATTGCTTTAAGGTATCACCTGTATAAGCTCCTCCATCTACCACAATTTCATCCTCATTTAACGTTAAAATTTCAGGATCAAAATATTCCTTTTCATTGTAAACTTTTTCCAAAAATGAAAGATCCGCTGTCAACCTAGTATTACATATCGCAAGCAATGAATCTTTAGACTGTTGATCTTCTAGACACTTGTAGAAGTTTTCAAAAATAGTTTGATGTTCTATTATGTATTCTTTAGAAAGTTTTGGAGAAGTAAAATGAACAGGCGCATTGTCCCAAATTACAATTTGCTTTACTTGATCATTCGTAATAATTTCTTGCTTTGTTTTTAATAAACGAATGGCTATACCAGAAGCAGCTATGACAATAAATTTGGGGTATTTATTTGTGATGTCATGAAAAGTGAGTACTCCATCAATTTTATTTTGTGGACTATCAACATAGGGATCATCTACAAAGTAATCAGCTACTTCAAGTTCATTTTTACGTAGAAAGTCAGTAATATTAATAGCAACTTGTGTGGCACCATACAACACAAGTGGCAATTTTTCATTACTCATCTTCATTTCTTCAATAAAGGTATCTTGAAGATTACTATTTGACGTTAATTGATCTAAAAAACTCATTTGTAGACAACTTAATCGATTACCACTTCTAAAGTACTTACACCTCCACTGTGTTTTGTTACTTCGACTTTGGTACCTAAACGGTCATTTAATGTTTTAACATGAGAAATAACTCCAATCATTTTACCACCCGTTTGAAGAGAATTCAATGCATACATGACATCTTCCAAAGTGGTTTCATCCAACGTTCCAAAGCCTTCGTCAATGAACAATGAATCTATTTTGACATTCTTACTGGATAAATCTGAAAGACCTAAAGCCAGAGATAAACTGATCATAAACTTCTCACCTCCACTTGCTGTATGTACTGATCTTACCATATCTGCCAAATGATGATCTATCATTTCGAAGGTTAAAAAAGACTTTGGTTGAGCATTCTGATCAAACTGAATGGGTTTAAGTTTCAAGGTATAGCGATTATTCATTTTATTCAAGTGTCTATTGGCTAAAATGATTAAATTTTTTAAAGTTAGGTGTTGTGCAAACTTATTAAAGGAGTCATTTGTTCCTCCAAGTGCTGATTTTAGACGTGTCCACTTCAAATATTCTTTCTCCTGAATATCAATTTGTTTCACTAATTCTTCTTGATCTTTTCTTAATTCAGCATCTTTTGCCAATGTGGCAACACCTTTTCCTTTTTCTTCTGATAAAAGAGATTTTTTCGTTTCTAATTCTTCAACATTTGAAATGTAAGTTTCTAAAGATTCTTCAAAACCTTCTCGCTTTTTAGCTAAAGCAATAAGTTGTTTCTCCAACTGATGTTTTCGGCCATCCAACTTCAACGCTTCATCTTTAATACTTTTATGTAACTTAGAAAGTTGTTCAAACTCTTCTTCAGGGATTAATTTATTTCTAATCTCATCCAGTGAAGTAAATTCACTTTCCTTAAGCCACATTTCAATTTCTTGCTGATCTTTATAAAGGTTTTCTTGCGTTAGTACTACATTTTCTAGCACTATTTTTTCTTCCCCTTTTAACTTTTCAAGTTCTTTTTCAATTTCATTTAATGCTTTTTGATGATTATCTCTCTGATTAGTAGCTGAAGTTAAGGCATCATTAATGACATTATTCTCATTATTAAGGTCTACCGACCAATCTAAAAGGCTATTTCTGTCGTTTTTCAACTGATCTACTTTTTGCTGAAGTACATCCTTTTCGTTTTGAAGCTTCAGTAAATTTTCTTTTTCTAAGGTCAATGATTCTTCTTTTTCTTGAATCAAGACATTCAAAGTTTTATAATCATTTTCTTGTTCAACCAAGTTTTTTTGCTCTTTATCATATTTAGAACACCTTGTTTTTAAATCTTCAAAAGCATTTTGCCAATGATTGAAATCTGTAATATTAATCGCAAATACTTTCGCCTCTTCTCGTATTAATGTTAGATATTCTTCTTTTTTTAAATCAAGGGAATTGACCTCGGATTCAAGATCAGTAACATCCTTTTTCACACCTTTATAGTGCTCTCTTAGTTCCGCTACTTTAATTTGTAATTGATTTAATTCTTCTTTGGTTTGATCAACGACCTTAATTAATTCATCTCTTTGATTTCTTTTCTTCCTTACATCCGATATTTTCTCTTCTAAAGACTTTATAACTTCTTTTAGTTGATTTACCTGATTTGAAAAATATTCAATATCATGGATTGCAATATCCAAAGAAAGACCATTAAACTCCGATTGTATAGTATCTAAACTTTTGGTGAAATTTTGAATCTCCCCTTTTTTGAATTTTAATCCTTCTTCTGCTTTTAAAGCAACAATTCTTTTTTCTTGAAGCGTTTTTGAATGATTTTCTAAGATCTCATCTCTTTCTTGCAGTTCTTTTTCTTCTTTTGAAGTATCTAACTTTTCTTTATAGGTTGTGACAAAAGGATGTTCAGTAGAACCACATAAATTACACGCTACCCCTTCTTGTAGATTCTCTCGTTCCTTTTTAAAATTTAAAATCTTTTCTTCAAGGCGAATAATTCTTTGTTGATCATCTACACTTTTTTTAGCTTGTTCAACTTGTTTTTCAATAGCTAGAATTTCTTTCGATAGTGTAGTTATTTCATTAAAATAAAGCTTCTCTTCCTTCTCACAAGATTGTTTTTTTTCAGTAGTTGTGCCAAAATCGTTTGACAGCCTAAGTGCATTTTCCATCAAAATTAATGCATCTTTATTTGCCTCAAGGTCAATATTCGTTTTCTCATATAGATCTTCAACTTCTTTGAATGCCTCTAACTTTTGTTGTTGATTTTCTAAAGCCTGTTGTTTGACCTTATCTGCATTGATACTGTCCTTTCCTTTTCTTTCGATCCCTACTAAATCGAGTTTTACGCTTTCAAGTTTCGCTTTCTTTTGTTCATTAAGAGTTTGAGTAGAAGTCCATTCAGTGGTTATTTTTGTCCAATCTTCAAGCTTTAACTGAACATTTTCTAAGAATTTCTCTTGCTCCAATTTATTTTTTAAAAGGTCTAAAGATTCTTTCTTCTTCGTTCTATTATCTATATATCCTTTTATCTCTTGGGCATTTGATTCAATAGCATTTTTCTGCTCAATTTCTTTCGTTCTTATTCTTAATAGACTATCATTTTCAACTTTTAATGTAGTTTCTATTGCTGATGCTTTTTGAAAGACAGGAATCCATTTATCTAGATTTTCTTGTGCACTAGTCAATAAACTCTGGCTTTTCGTAAGAATTTCTTTATTAATTTTTTCTTTCGCAGAAATGTCATTGAGTTGTTTCTCTGTCTCTTTTTGTTGTTTTAATTGATATTCAAGTGTGACCTTATTATTATCTAAAGAATAAACCTTATTAGCAATAGATGAAAGTTGGGTAGCATCTTCATATCGAATTAAATCCTCATTATGTTCCTCTTTTTTGTCATTAAGCTGATTGCTTAAAGTAGATAGTTCTAACTCTTCTTGATGTGCTTTTTCAGTTTCTTGAAATACTGAGATAATCGAATTTAATCCAAGAATTTTATTTTGTATCGTTTTTTCCTCTTGAGGGATATTCTTTAGTCTTTTTTCTAGTTCAATTTTATGTTCTTCTGAAAGCAAATGATCCTCATTAATTTTTGCTTTTAAGTTTTCTAATTTCCCTTTTTCTACTCCCAATCGATTTTGAACTTCATAACCGATTTGTTTGTAAATACTTTCCCCTGTTATTTCTTGTAGAAGCTCCCCTTTTTTCTTTTCATCAGCATTCAAAAAAGAAGCAAAATCACCTTGAGCAATTAAAACTGATTTACAAAACTGTTCAAAAGATAGTTTTACAATTCGCTTGACTTCTTTTGTCATTTCAGTTCTAGTTGACGCTAAAATTTTCCCAGTATCGGGGCCAGACTGAACACTTAGTTCATATTCATCGATTTTCGTTTTTCGTTCTTTCAGATTTTTTGTCAAGACAGACATTGATCTGTAGGCAATATATATTACCCCTTCATTCTCAAATGTTACTCTAGCATATCCTATTGGTGTTCCTTTGGAGACTACATCATAAATAGTGCTTCCTTTTTGTAATCTTGCTACACGACCATAAAGCGCAATTGTTATCGCATCTAAAATTGTCGACTTCCCTGCCCCTGTTTTACCAGTAATCGCAAATAAATTTGTATCAATAAATTCTGGTGAAGTAAAATCAACAATAATAGGTTGATCTGACTTTAAACTATTGATATTCTGAAGTTCAATTTTTAGAATTTTCATGGTTTTATATTGAAAAAAGGAAGTTGGAACCTGTGGGTATTAAAAAGCAAAATACTACCTAAAA
Organism: Flammeovirga sp. AWQ4_249; assembly: GCF_056161045.1. NCBI lineage: Bacteria > Pseudomonadati > Bacteroidota > Cytophagia > Cytophagales > Flammeovirgaceae > Flammeovirga > Flammeovirga sp. AWQ4_249. The sequence goes on along the minus strand of NZ_JBSWYJ010000037.1, from coordinate 35,813 downwards.
AACATATTAAAGGTACATTATTTTAATGAAAAATAAATGGTTTTTAGACTACAAAAAATTCACTTTTGAAGACAATAATTATTAAGTTATCACACTAACAAGTTTACACAAACCATACTTTATACAATTCTCCTAACACAATCTTTATTTGTTTCAATTTATAACTATGACATTTAATTGAATTAGAGTAAATTATAGTTTAGAAAAACCCAATAACTAAAACCCATAGAAATGTCTACATTGTCACATGACCGATTTAGTAAAGCTGCCTTACTATTGCTAGTAATTGGAATCACAGCTTTGTTTGGATGGATGGTCAGAAGTTTTTTCATTTCAATTTTAATGGCTGCGATATTTGCTGGTCTTCTTGCTGAGTCCTATGATAAAGTGCTGAATAAGATGAATGGCAAAAAGGGGAATGCTGCTGCAGTTACTTTACTGATCTTTGTTTTTGCCATACTTATACCCTTTTTTGGTGTTAGTGCTTTAGTGGCCAATCAGGTAATAAGTATGAGTAAATCTGTTGGTCCAGAAATTAAAGCATTTTTAGATCACCCCGATGCATTAGCAAAAAGTTTTTCTGACAACCCTTTACTTCATGCTGTTTTTCCTGATACCCAGGAACTAGTCAAAGTAATAAAAGATTTACTTGATAAAGCCATGCACGGTTTTGTAACAGGTATTTCAACGTTTTCTACTGGTGCTGCAAATTTTATTTTTCAACTCTTCATTTTCTTATTTGCCTTATACTATTTTCTAATTCATGGGCAGACATATTTAAAAAGAATTCTTTTCTACTTACCCTTGAAAAATGAAGAAGAGAAAATACTACTATCCAAGTTTGTAAAAGTTACACGGGCTACTCTTAAAGGAACAATCTTTATTGGGATGATACAAGGTGGCCTTGGGGGATTATCTATGCTTGCCGCAGGGGTTCCAAATGCATTATTCTTCGGTTTAGTCATGATCGTTACATCCATTATTCCAACACTCGGAACTGCAATAGTATGGGTGCCAGGAATGATTTACTTATTAGTTTCAGACCAACAAATAGCTGCAATAGGTTTGGCATTATTCAATGTCGTGATTGTGGGTAATATTGATAATGTTTTAAGACCTAAACTTGTCGGTAAATCAGCAGAACTTCCAGATATTATGATACTATTTGGAACATTAGGAGGGTTAGCATTATTTGGAATCATCGGTATTGTTATTGGACCGATTATCGCTGCTTTATTTATAAGTTTATGGCAAATTTATGGTCATGTATTTGATGATCATCTAGAAAAAGTAGAGCCTGATGAAATTGTTGACGTTATCCAAAGTGCCACCGAGGCAGTTGATAATTCCATGCTTGATGATTATGAGCAAAAAAGAGATGATGATAAAAGTGAATAGCTCTATTAAGAGGGTAAATATTTTATTTCAGGATTAAGTTTTTGAAGTAATTCAATGAACTCTTCCTTCCTTTTAGGAGAGATTAATACCGTATTATATTTTCCATATTTCACTTCTAATCGATCTAATGATAAAGCAGGTGAACTTAGTATAGATCTTGAATCTTTTAAAGAAATAATCTTTTCTATATCGACCTTTTGATGAACTAGTAATCCACTATTAATCAAAAGGTCTTTTTTATTGACGACATAATATGTCTTGAGATACAAATGCAAAACAAAGAGAAAACAAGGAACCATAATTATACTTGCCATCCATTGTTGAGCTATCACCAAAATAACAGTTGGTATTCCTATACTTAAGAAGACAAAAATGGCGAGAGAATAGCTGATTTTGGACTTGAATTTTTGAGTTTTCATACTTAAAACATTAAAATTTGACAATTTCAATTTACAAAATACACCTCATACATTCTAATTCAGAAAAAGTCACAATAATCTTCTAAATAAAAATTATCACTTAAAAAAACACCCTCAGAGCTTGGAATCGACATTTCTTAAAATTTTCAATTCTATATAACACGTTGTTGAGAATACGTCTTTTAATACGACATTATCTCATTTACGATACGACATTATTACATTTTTAGGGAGATTCTATTCAAATCAACAATTCTAAATCACTTTTATCTGCTATACTAGGAGTATGAAATGAATTACGACATTTATAATTTTGACATGAATAAGCTAAAATTTTTTCTATTCTTTTTAATTGCTACTACTAGCATTGCTCTATTTGCTTATACTTCTTCACAAAACAAAACCAATGATGATAAAATAGAAGCGTTGATTAATCAAATGACGCTGGAAGAGAAAGTGGGACAAATGACACAGGTGACCATCGAGGTAGTCTCGAAAGGAAATGGTCCTTTTAATATGATAAAACCATGGTCACTAGATCAAGAAAAACTTAAAGATATTCTTCTCAATCACCATGTAGGGTCTATACTTAATACCGGAGGTATTGTAAGAACACCTGAAGAATGGAATAAAGTCATAAACCAAATACAAGAGATTGCTACAAAAGAATCAAGGCTTAAAATACCTGTGTTGTATGGTATTGATGCTATTCATGGTATGTATGGAGCGGGTGCAACAATGTACCCACAAGAAGTGAGTATGGCAGCAACATGGAACCCTGAAATGGTTATTAAAACTGCACAAATTGGAGCCTATGAAGCGCAAGCCTCAGGTATTCCTTGGACTTTTAACCCAACATTAGACTTAGGAATTGACCCTCGTTGGCCAAGAATGTGGGAAAGTTATGGAGAAGATCCATATGTTCAATCTGTAATGGGGCAAGCTGCTGTTAAAGGATTTGAAGGTGATGATATTAGTAGTCCAGTACATGTTGCCTCTTGTTTGAAACATTATGTAGGATATGGAGCTCCAAAAAGTGGGAAAGACCGAACTCCAGCCTGGATTCCTGAACCTTTTTTAAGAGAGTATTTCTTACCTCCTTTTGCTGCAGCAGTAAAAGCAGGCGCTAAAACAGTAATGGTCAATTCTGGAGAAGTGAATGGAATGCCCGTGCATGCTAGCAAAAAATTGCTTAAAGATATTCTACGTGGTGAGATGGGATTTGAAGGTGTTATTGTAACGGATTGGTATGACATCAATAACCTAGTGGAAAGACACCATGTAGCTGCGAATAAAAAAGAGGCTGTAAAACTCGCTATTGATGCTGGAATTGATATGTCGATGGTTCCTTATGATGTTGATTTTTGTAAAGATCTTATTGAGTTAGTGAATGAAGGTCAAATTTCAGAAAAGAGAATAGATGAATCTGTTCGACGTATTCTAAAATTAAAAGAAGAATTAAATCTGTTCGAAAAGCCAACAACTGATTACAAGGATTATCCAGAATATGGAGGAAAAAAGCATCATCAATTAGCGTATGAAGCAGCAACACAATCCATTACATTACTAAAAAATAATCAAGATATTTTGCCACTTAAGAAAGGTGCAAAATTATTAGTAACAGGTCCTAATGCTAATGCAATGCGACCGCTAAATGGTGGATGGACTTACACATGGCAAGGAGAAGAATCTAATAAACATGCTAAGGAGCATAATACGATATATGAAGCCTTACAAAAACACTCTGAAAATATCACTTTTGTGGAAGGTGTAAAATATCCAGAAGGAAGCGGTTCATATAAAGAAGATAAACTTGTAAATATTGAAAAAGCTGTTGCTGCTGCCAAAAATGTAGATTATATCATATTATGTATTGGTGAAAATTCATATACCGAAAAGCCTGGCGATTTAGATGATCTCACATTATCTGCAAATCAACTTCTACTAGCTGAAAAATTAATTGAGACAAAAAAACCTATCATACTTGTGTTAAATGAAGGTAGACCAAGAATTATTTCAAGTATCGAAGAAAAAATGGAAGCTGTAGTTCAACTCTACCTTCCAGGTAATGAAGGTGGTAATGCTTTTTCTGATATCCTTTTTGGTGATATTAATCCTTCTGGAAAACTACCTTATACCTATCCACGTTTTGTGAATGACTTGGTTCCTTATTACCATAAATTCTCTGCATCAACAGCCCATAATGATGGAAATATCAATAATAATCATGATATAAAATCACAATATCCATTTGGATTCGGACTAAGCTATACCACTTTTGAATATGCTGATTTAAAGCTGTCTGATGAGTTTATTTCAACAGATGAAAAATTAGAAGTTAGTATCAAAGTAACCAATACAGGAGATAGAGAGGGTGATGAAGTAGTGCATTTATATACAACTGATCTTGTTGCTTCATTAACGCCTTCTGTCAAAAGACTTAGACGCTTCGAAAGAGTACACTTGAAAGCAGGTGAATCAAAAACAATTTCATTTATGATAGATAAAGATGATTTATCATTTATAGGTCATGATAATAAACCAATTGTGGAAGCTGGTGAATTTATCATCAGTTGTGGACAACTATCAGGCAAATTCAATCTATCTGATACAAAACAACTTTAATAAAAACTTACAATGGAAACGAATAGCAAAACTACTAACCAAAAAATCTCGATTGGCGAAAAAATTGGCTATGCCCTAGGAGATGGGGCTGCCAATATTGCTTGGAGAGGTGTTGCAACCTTTTTATTTATTTTTTACACAGATGTATTTGGCATTGCGCCAGCTGCTGTAGCTATGCTGATGCTCGTCGCTCGTTTTAGTGACGGAGTCAGTGATATTTTTATGGGTGTCGTTGGTGACCAGACCAAATCTAAATATGGTAAATTCAGACCATGGATTCTATGGACTGCACTTCCACTAGCAGGTATTCTAGCATTGTTATTTACAACACCTGATTTCACGTATGAAGGGAAAATATTCTATGCTTATGTAACCTATATATTATTTACACTAATCTATACGGCTAATAATATCCCTTATGGTGCTTTAATGGCCGTAATGACGGGAGATGATAAAGAAAGAACTTCAATTGGAAGTTTTAGAATGGTGGGAGCATTTACTGGAGGCATGATAGTACAAGGTGCTTTATTGTATTTAGTGGCTAGTTTTGGTAATGTAAACCCTAACATACATTTAGAACAATTAACCTCTGATAGTTACTTGGTTACAGTGTCAGCTCCAACGGATGTCCCGAATGCAAATATCAAAACAGAAAATGGAATTGCTACATTCAAGTGGGAAGATTACAATCATGAAGATCAAACTGTAACGCATGGCAAAAGCTTTATGATGGAAGCTGATTTTGAATATACTTTTATGGTAGAAGGAGAAGAAAACTTAACGATAGAAAGTATTTCTGTAATCAATCAAAAGAAAGGATACAGTTCTTCTATTTACATAATGAGTGCTTTCCTCGCTTTATTCATGATCGTCACATTCGCGACCACTAAAGAAAGAGTTGCGCCTCCAAAAACACAGAAGACAGATATCAAGAAAGATTTTAAAGATTTGATAAATAATCGTCCTTGGTTGATTTTATTAGTGATTGGTTTATTGTTCAATATCTATAATTCTATCAAACAAGGAATCGTTGTGATCTATTTCACACATTATCTTAATGATCAATTATTAGCTGCTTCTTATATGGTAGCGTTAACTTTAGCATCAATTGGAGGAGCTATGATTACGTCTACTTTAGGTGAAAAGTTAGGGAAAAAGAAACTATTTATTTATGCCTTAATTTTCTCTGCAGCTGTTAATGCATTAATTGTATTCTGTGGAAAAACAGATATTGCTGCAATTTTCACTTTAGGTGTTATATCTGAATTTGCCTCTGCAATTTTCCCTACTTTATTCTTTACAATGTTGGGTGATGCTGCTGATTATTCAGAATATAAAAATGGCAGAAGGGCGACAGGTCTTGTTTACTCTGCAGGCTCATTTGCTACCAAATTTGGTGGTGGTATTGCTGCCGCAATTACTGGTTTTGTTTTAAGTTTTTACAATTATGATGGAACCGACTTAACTTCTATCGTAGGTGCTATTCCTGGTATTATTATGTTAATGAGTTGGGTACCTGCGATTGTAGCTATTGTTGCTGCCACTTTAATGAGCTTCTACCCATTAGATGATGCTTACTTGGCAAAAATGAATTCTGAATTAAATAACAGACGTCAAGAAGAAGAAGCTGTACCAGCTGAAGCTCTTTTAGAAGACGTATTATAATATAAACTACAACAACTATGTCTAAAACTGATAACAAAAAATTTGGCTATTTCGATGATGTAAACAGAGAATATGTCATCACGAGCCCAGCTACTCCATTTCCTTGGATCAATTATTTAGGTAATGAAGACTTCTTCTCTTTAGTATCCAATACTGCAGGTGGTTATTCTTTCTACAAGGATGCCAAGTTTAGAAGATTGAATAGATACAGATATAATAACGTCCCAATGGACAATGGTGGTCGCTATTTTTATATCAAAGAAGGTGATACAATATGGTCGCCAGGTTGGAAGCCTGTCAAAACCGAATTAGACCACTATGAATGTAGACATGGTCTCAGTTATACGACTATAAAAGGTGTAAAGAATGGCTTATCATCTGAAGTTACTTTCTTTATTCCACTTGGTCATTGGTGCGAAATTCAAAAGATGACCTTAAAAAATGAGAGTGCTGAAAAGAAAACTTTTAAGTTATTCTCATTTAATGAATGGTGTTTATGGAATGCTGAAGATGATCAAAACAACCTTCAACGAAACTTATCTACAGGTGAAGTTGAAATTGACGGCTCAACATTATATCATAAAACAGAGTATAAAGAAAGAAGAAACCATTATGCCTTTTATCATTTAAATAGTGAGATTGATGGTTTTGACACAAATAGAGAATCATTTATTGGATTATATAATGAATTCTCAAATCCTCAGGTAGTATTAGAGGGTACTCCTAGAAATTCCGAAGCACATGGATGGTCACCTATCGCTTCTCATTATAAAGAAATTACTTTAGAAGCTGGCGAAAGTACTGACTTAATTTTTGTATTAGGTTATATTGAAAATAAAGAAGAAGAAAAGTGGGAAAGTAAAGGAGTTATCAATAAAACAAAAGCAAAAGCGCTAATTGCTAAATTTGATACTGTTGAAAAAGTAGATAAAGCATTGGCTGAATTAGCAGATTATTGGTCTAATTTATTATCTATTATTTCGTTAGAACATGAAGATGATCGTTTGAATAGAATGGTTAATATTTGGAACCAATACCAATGTATGGTAACATTCAATATGTCAAGATCTGCATCTTTCTTTGAAGTAGGCATTGGTCGTGGAATGGGATTCAGAGATTCTAATCAAGATCTTATAGGTTTTGTACATCAAGTTCCAGAAAGAGCACGTGAAAGAATTATTGATATTGCTTCAACGCAATTCCCAGATGGTGGTTGTTATCATCAATACCAACCGCTGACAAAAAGAGGAAATGATGCGATTGGTGGTGGTTTCAATGATGACCCGATGTGGTTGATTTTAGGTACTGTAAGTTATATCAAGGAAACAGGAGATTTCTCAATCCTTGATGAGATGGTTCCTTTTGACAACAATCCTGATCTAGCACAAACCTTATTCGATCACTTGACGATTTCATTCAATCATGTGATTAATAATCTTGGACCAAATGGATTACCTTTGATTGGTCGAGCGGACTGGAATGATTGTCTTAATTTAAACTGTTTCTCTACAGATCCGAATGAATCATTCCAAACAACAGAAAACAATACAGAAGGGTCTAAAGCTGAATCATTGATGATTGCAGGATTATTTGTGGTGTATGGCAATGAGTATATTAAGTTATGTAATGAGTTAGACAAAACGGATGAAGCAATCCGTGCGACTTCATTTGTCAATGCAATGAAAGAAGCTGTTAAAACAAAAGGTTGGGATGGTGAATGGTTCCTTCGTGCTTATGATTATTATGGTAATAAAGTAGGTTCTGACGAAAATGAGGAAGGAAAGATCTTCATCGAATCACAAGGATGGTGCTCAATGGCTGAGATTGGATTGGAAGAAGGAATGGTAGAAAAATCTTTGAATAGTGTAAAAGAAAGACTGGACACACCTTATGGTATTGTCTTGAATAACCCTGCCTTTACTGAGTACAAGATTGAATATGGTGAGATTTCTACTTACCCTAAAGGTTACAAAGAAAACGCAGGAATATTCTGTCACAATAACCCTTGGATTATCATTGGTGAAACAAAATTAGGTCGTGGTGATCATGCTTTTGATTATTTCAAAAAGATCTGCCCTTCTTATTTGGAGGAAATTCAATCATTACATAAAGTAGAACCTTATGTGTATTGCCAAATGATTGCGGGAAAAGATGCATACATTCCTGGTGAAGGAAAAAACAGTTGGTTATCAGGAACTGCTGCTTGGAACTTTTATACTTTAATGCATTACATCTTAGGTGTACAGCCTGAATATAATGGTTTAATGGTCGATCCATGTATTCCAAAAGATTGGAAGAAATATACTGTCAATAGAAAATTCAGAGGAGGTAATTATCAAATCACGATTAATAATCCTCATGGTGTTTCTAAAGGTGTCAAAGAAATTTTGGTAAATGGAGAAACCATTGAAGGAAACATTATACCTCATCTTGGAGAAGGAGATCATGTCGTTGATGTGATTATGGGAATTGATGAATCTTTAAATGAATCCTCTCTATCATTAGAGCAATCAGAAATTTAATAAGAGACAAATATTCGATTTTATCATAGTCTTAGGTTACCTGTTTTTGACAGGTAGCCTTTTTCATTTTAAAAGAATTCATTTTCATTTAAAAAAGCCTAAATTTGCAACACACAACATTATACATACTATACCGATGCATATTTGGGAAAAGAAATCGAAAGAAGAAATTAGGCAACGTGTGTTTAAAGCCTTAGATGAAAATACTGACTACTTTGGAAATAACTCATTAGGTGTTCCTGGCTCTCACCTTGATAGTAAAGTTTTTCCAGAAGATGCTCCTTTTTTAAAAGAAACACCTTTTATAACTTCTCTACTTCATAATCCAAACCATATTGGATGTCATACGCAAGGAGAAAGTGAAAGTTTCTTCAAGGGTACTCAAGAAATTGAACGTGAATTGATTGAAATTTGTGGCGTTGATATATTAAATGCTGCTCCAAAATCTATCGATGGTTATGTTGCTGCAGGTGGAACTGAAGCAAATATGCAGGCAATTTGGATCTATAGAAATTACTTTAAAGAAGATCATCAAGCTAAAAATAATGAGATCGCAATCATTGGTTCTCAAGATAGTCATTATTCAATGGCAAAAGCTTCGAATATCCTTTCTTTATCGTACTATCAAGTTAATGTTTCTGATGATCAAAGAGCTTTACAAGCTGATTCAATGGAAGCAATTTTAGATAAAGCCATTGGGGAAGGGAAAAAATACTTTATTGTCATTGCCAATATGATGACCACTATGTTTGGCTCTGTAGATGATGTTGAAGTTTATACAAATGCTTTAAAGAGAAGAAATCTACCTTTTAAGCTACATGTAGATGGTGCATACGGTGGATTCATTTTTCCTTTTTTACATAAAGTTCATGCCTTAGATTTTAGAAATGAGGATGTTTCATCAGTGACTCTAGATGCACATAAGATGTTACAAGCACCTTATGGTACAGGTCTTTTCTTAATTCGTAAAGGATGGATGAATTATGCAAATACAAAAGCGGATTATGTACAAGGTGATGATTTTACCATGATTGGTAGTCGTTCTGGTGCTAATGCTATCGCAATTTGGATGATTTTATTGACGTATGGTCCTTATGGAATGCGTGAAAAAATCTTTATTTTAAGTAAAAGAGCTGATTGGTTCACCCATAAACTAGATGAAATTGGTGTCCAATATTTTAGAAGTAAAGATTCCAATATCATTACAATGAGATCTGATAAAATCCCTGCTATTATTGCTAAAAAATATGGATTAGTTCCTGATCGGCATGAAAATCCTTCTTGGTACAAAGTAGTAATCATGGAACATGTAACGATTGAGAAATTAGAGCCTTTAGTTAGAGATATTAAAGCATATATGAAATAAAAATTGGACCATTGTAATAGCGATTATAATGGTCTTTTTTTAAATAAATAGAAGTAATTAAGAATTACCGAGATAAACTGATCGAAAGGTAAGGTTTATTCTTGGGTCAGTTACTTTTTTTGTAACAGGTAGTGAGTGCACCCAATGTTTTTGTGTTTCTCCTTTCATCATTAAAAGAGATCCATGTTCCAACAAAACTTCGACCCTTTCTTTGGTCTCTCGATGTTTGAAATAAAATTTTCTTGGTGCACCTAAAGACAACGAAGCTATTGCTCCATATTCTTTCATTTCTGCTTCATCATCACTATGATACCCCATGCCTTCTTCCCCATTATGATAAAGATTTAAGAGACAAGAATTATATTTTTCTTTGGATTCTCTTTCGACTATTCTTTGTAATTCTAATAATTCAGGTGTAAGAATATTGGCTGTTCTTGTCACGCCTCCATATTTATAATCGTAGGCACTTGTTCCATACCATGCCATTTTTCTTTTCATGACAATTTCTTTCCCGTACATTTTGACTACATCCGATTGCCAATGAGCTGTTTTAATGAGTTTTTGAAAATACTCAAAAGCGATTGTAGGTTGTATTATTTTTCCATGATAAAAAACGGCTCCATCATAAGGAAGTAAATTCTTATTTTTATCTGTAGGTTGATCAAATAAGGATAGCATCGTTTAATTGTTTTAAGAAATTTTCAGCGGCATTCAAAAGTACTTCTTTTTTCTCCGCATTCATATTATTGTATGTCTTAAATAACATTCCTAATCGTGGATTTGATCCTAGTTTATCCTTTTGTTCGTGCATAAATCGCCAAAATAATCCATCCCAAACTTGTTGCCATTCTCCTTTTTTGTAGTCACTCATTTTTAATACATAATTACTACTACTAATGTAAGGTTTGGAAGCCATCAATCCTCCATCAGCAAATTGACTCATTCCATATACATTAGTGACCATAACCCAATCGTATGCATCAATAAATAATTCCATAAACCATTGATACACTTCATTTGGATCAAATTCACATAGCAACATAAAATTACCCAATACCATCAATCTCTCAATATGATGGCAATAACCTGTTGTCAATACCTTTTGGATTGTATTGTCTATTGGATGAATACCCGTTGTTCCATTATAAAATGACTTAGGGATTTTCCTTTTAAAATTAAAATAATTGCGTGTTCTTTCTTCTCTTCCTTTTGCTTCGTACAGCCCTCTAACAAATTCTCTCCATCCTATGATTTGTCTAATCAAACCCTCAGTTGAATTTAAAGGAATATTATCAAAAGTATAATGCTTGATAATTTGCTCGATCACATAATTAGGTGTCAATAAACCTACATTTAAAAGTGGAGAAAGTAAACTATGATTTAAGATTACTTCCTTTTCTAAAATCGCATCTTCATACAGACCAAATTCATTAAATCTAACTTCTAGAAATTCTTCCAACCAATTTTTAGCTTGTTTGAATGTAGTAGGGTAAACAAATAGGTTTTCTACACTACCATAATTGTTTGGATATTTCTCTTGTACATAATCTAAAGCTTCTTTATAAAAGGAATTTAATTTTAGCTTTGTGATTGTTGGAACTTCTTTATTTTTGGGATATTTTTTTCTATTGTCAGCATCAAAAGACCATTTTCCTCCAACAGGATTTTGTCCTCCTTCTAAGAGTAAATCAAGTGTAATTCTTTGTTTGGTATAAAAATTTGCATGGTGAAATTTCTTTTTATCTTTTTTAAAATAGGCTTCATTTTGTCCTTTAGTATTCAAAAACATAGGACTTTCGTAAACCTTTAACTTGATACCACAGTATTTAGCTGATTTATGGATACGTTGGTTTAGATAGTCATCTACAGGATCAATTAATACTATTTCATTGTGATGAAGTTGAATATAATCTTGAACTATATTTTCAATCTTTGAGGATTCTTTTTTCTTTTTACCCCAATAGATTACTTCATATCCTTTTTCCTCTAAAAATGATGCATATTGAAGCATAGATGCTCTATGAAAAATAAGTTTTTGTTTATGAAAAGGATATTGATTAAAAAATAAAAACTCTTCTATCAACATAAACTTATTACATCCTGATTTGAATAAAGGTGAGTCTTCAAAAAGTTGATGTGGAAAAATTAATGCAATCATTTATATAGCGGCTTTTGATGTTTTGTTTCTTGTATGCAATGTTAGGATCTTCTCTTTATGTTGTCTGACTTCTGGTGAGTTCTTGAAAGAATATATTCTAGTACGTGCTTCTTTACCACTTTCTTTTAAGTCTACAATGGGATCAGGATAATAAAACTCATGAATTCCTGCAAAAGCTTTGTCTAATCGTGTCATTTCCCAAGGTTCATGTATAAAACGATGGGGTATATCTTTTAATTCTGGCACCCATTTTTTTATAAAAATGCCATCAGGATCGTGGTCTTGAGACTGTTTCACTGGGTTGTAAATTCTTATAGTATTAATTCCCGTTGTACCTGCCTGCATCTGAAATTGGGTATAATGAATACCGGGTTCATAATCCAAAAATAATTTAGCTAAATGATACACACCTAGTCGCCAATCTTGATCTAAATGATGACACAAGAAACTAACTAGCATTGCACGCATTCTAAAATTGATCCAACCCGTTTGAGCAAGACAACGCATACAGGCATCTATCAAAGGAAAACCTGTTTCTCCTTTTTTCCATGCTTCTAGTTTGTGTTGATCGTTTTTATGCTTCAGAAGCTCAAATCCCTGATTTAAACATTTAGTTTCGTAAGTACACTCCACTTCAAATTTTTGAATAAAATGACAATGCCATTTTAATCGTGTTAAAATGCCGTTGAATGCTCTTTTATGATTTGCTCTATTAGGATGTTGACTTATATATTGATATGCCTGACGTACAGACAAGTTCCCCCATGCTAAATATGGAGAAAGTCTACCACAACTAATTCTACTTTCAGTTGGTTTTGAAATGTGATAGCTGTAATTCTTCCCTCTTTCATTGACAAATGACTCTAGATATCGCCAAGCGTACTTTTCACCAGCGGGCTGGAAATTATCACTATATTTACCAATCACATTTTTGAAAGATGCTGGAAGTTTAAATGGATGATTAATACTAATTTCATCCCTTAATGTATATTTATTCTTAATGATGCTACTCTTCATGTTTGCAGACCACTCTTTATCCCAACCTTCTCTGTTTGTTATACCACGGATTATACCATCCCTTTGAAATTCCTTCCAAGTAATAGAGTTTTGAGAGAAAAAATTATGCAAGAGCAGATCTCTTTTATAAGTTACAGCGATACCGCTTTCTTGATAGCTAAATATATTTTCAATTGTATATCGTTCTTGTAAAAAAGTAAACACGTTCAAAGCTTCTCCATAAAATAATTGTACCTTTTTGTTGTATCTACGTAATCTAATATTCATCTCCATGATGGAGTGTTGTATAAACTGTAAATGTCTTTGTGAGGTGTCTTTATAAGTTATGATTGAAGGCTCATAGATATAAATGATAAGGTAAGGTAAAGAGTCATTTTCGGCATGGTATAATGGTGCGTGATCTTGTGTTCTTAAATCACGTTTCAACCATACTAAGTTAATTTTTTGAGAAACAGTCATAATTAGTAGAATCTTTTGCTGATCTTGTTATTTGTAATCAAACGTTGTCTACTACATTTAAATCGAGTTACTTCAGGCAGTCTTTTGGCGGAATGTTTAAGGCTTTTTCCAGAATGAACGCGTTTTCTCCACCTTTTAAAACTTGTTAATCGTAGATTATTACGCATTAATTTTATCACTTCGGATTCTGAAATCCCAAATTGAATATTAATCGCTTCAAAAGGTGTTCTATCTTCCCAAGCCATTTCAATAATTCTGTCTAACTCTTCATCGTTTAAAGTAGTAATCATAATGTAGAAACTAGAAAGAATTAATTTTGTTTAATGTTTTTGTTCTTTAATTAAACAAACTATAATGTATGTAATGTTATCTGATGGCTTTTTCTTAATTGTTTTGGAGTAATCCCAAATTCTTTTTTAAATGAATTAGTAAAATGACTTGAATGAGTAAAACCTAATTCATCTACAATTTCAACTATTGATACATCACTATTTATCAGCATGTTATATGCTTTATCAATTCTTGCTTTTTTGACAAATTGATGTGGGCTGGTCCCAAAAACTTTCTTAAAATTTCGATGTAAATTGGCATGACTTACCCCGAATTTTTTTATTAACTCTTTTATTTCCACATTTTCTGATAAATCATTAATTAAAAAGTTTCGGATTTCTATCATCTGATTGTAATTATAGTCTGAAATACCATAATCAGACGTTTCTGTAAATCTATGTTTTACTTGAAGAAGAAATAAGGTAATGACTTCTAGAGACTTGGCAGTACTTAATCCTATTACTCCTTCATCTGAATCTTGATATTTAAAAATAGCGTCTATACAGGATTTAACATGCGGAAGCATTCTTTCATGGACAATTATTCGTTTGTTCTCATCATGAAGCTTCATTAATTGTAAATCTGAAAGTGTTGTATAATGGAATAGAACATCAAATCTTAATCTAACTGAAACTAATTCCACATACTGTCCTGCAGGTACAACAGTATCCAAAGAATATCCTGTATTGTATAGAACAACTTCATCTACCTCCCCAAATTCACCAAAAGTTAATGTCTTTTTTTCTGTATCAATTGTTGTTTTATTTTTTAGAAATTTAATAATAATCCACTTTTCATCTTTATATTCATCATAATAGATTTCTTGATTAAATACGGATTTCAATACTGAAACTTCAAACCCTGGAAGTAAATCATAATACCCTAAGTAGATCTTATTTTTTCCTTCATCATTTCTAAAACTATATTTATTATAAGCGGCTTTTGGGTAAAATTCTTTTAAACCTTCAAATACTTTTTCTATGTTTCCTTCCCTAGTATTCCATTTAAGTTGACTTTTCATTGAACAGTGATATTTTTATGCAATAGTTTCATATTTTCATGTAAATCTCTATTTAAGTTACATCATAAATTTGTAAAAGTAAGATAAAAGAAAAAGTAAGTGTAGAGTTTACACAACTCTATTTATCATTCTATAAGCAAATTTACGGAGTAAATATGATATATAAAGCAACAAACTATGCTATGTTATTGGTATGCAGTTTTCTGTATTCAATAACATCAGTAGCACAAGAGATTTTACCTTTCCCTCAAGAGGCATCTCAAAGCAAAGCAGGTGTAAATATTAAAACTTCAAGTTACGTAAGGTCAAAACCTACCAAACACCTTCCTGATGATGCACCTAATATTTTGGTCATCTTAATAGATGATGCCGGTCCAGGAACAGCTTCAGCTTTTGGTGGAGAAATCAATACTCCTGCCCTAACGAAGGTAGCTAATATGGGTATTTCCTACAACCGCTTTCATTCTACTGCGATGTGTTCACCGACAAGAGCCTCATTATTAACAGGACGTAATCATACTAAAATTGGCAATGGTCAAATTGCAGAATTTTCTAATAACTGGGATGGTTTTACAGGGGTAATTCCTAAAGAATCTGCTACAGTTGCAGAAGTATTAAAACAATATGGCTATAGTACAAGTGCTTTTGGTAAGTGGCACAATACTCCTACGGCAGAATCTTCGAGCATGGGACCATTTGACCGTTGGCCGTCTGGCTATGGGTTCGAATATTTCTATGGATTCTTAGGAGGAGAAGCATCTCAATATGAACCTCATTTAATTCGAAATAATTCTTATGTCGAACATCCTGAAACATCTGGTGGCCATGATTATTATCACTTAACAGAAGATATTGCTGATGATGCAATCCATTGGATCAGAGAACAAAAGGCTTTTGCTCCAGATAAACCTTTCTTTATGTACTGGTCTCCGGGTGCTGTTCATGGTCCTCATCATGTAACAAATGAATGGTCTGACAAATACAAAGGCAAATTTGATGATGGTTGGGATGAATACCGTAAACGTACTTTTGCAAGACAAAAAGAAATGGGTTGGATTCCTGAAAATACCATCCTTACAGAAAGAGATAGCACAATGGATGGTTGGGATGATATTCCAGAAAATCAAAAAGATTTCCAACGTAAATTGATGGAAGTATATGCTGGGTTTGCTGAGCATACTGATGTAAATGCTGGTAGAATTATCGACGAATTAGAACGTCTTGGAGAGTTAGATAATACCTTAATTTTCTATATCTGGGGAGACAATGGTTCTTCTTCTGAAGGACAAAAAGGTACAATCAGTGAAATTATTGCCTTAAATGGTATCCCTAGTGATATTGATGATCACATGAAAGCCTTAGACGATTTAGGTGGTTTGGATGTATTAGGCTCAAATAAAACAGATAATATGTACCATGCAGGATGGGCATGGGCTGGTAGTACACCTTATAAAGGCACTAAGTTACTTGGTTCTCACTTTGGTGGAACTAGAAACCCAATGGCAGTTGCTTGGCCTAAGAAAATCAAAGCTGATAAAACACCTCGTTCACAGTTTCATCATGTAAATGATATAGTACCTACCATTTATGAAGTTGTGGGTATTCAAGAGCCACTAGAAGTCAATGGTTACCATCAGATGGAAATTGATGGAGAAAGTTTAGCCTATTCTTTTAATGATCCTGAGGCTGAAGGACATTTAAAAACACAATTCTTTGATATCATGGGTAGTCGTGGTATTTATGCTGATGGTTGGTATGCATGTACAATTGGACCAAGAAAACCATGGCAACAAGGTATTCCAAAAGGTATTGCTACATGGACTCCAGAAAATGATATTTGGGAATTATACAACCTAAATGAAGATTGGTCACAAGCCAATGATTTAGCTGCTCAGAATCCTGAGAAGTTAGCTGAAATGAAAGATTTATTCTTAGTAGAAGCAACGAAAAATAAGGATTTACCAATTGGTGGTGGTTTATGGTCTGTCATTTATCATCCAGAAGACGCTCCTCGTTCAAATTATACGGAATGGAATTTTGAAGGAAATATGACGGGAATGCCAGAATTTAATGCCCCAAGATTAGGAGCTGCATCAAATATTGTTACTGTAGATTTAGAAGCTCCCAAAAAAGCAGAAGGTGTGGTGTATGCACTTGGTGGTTTCTCTGGAGGAATCTCATGTTTTATCCAAAATGGCTTCTTGATCTACGAACAAAATTTATTTGAGATTAAAAGAACAAGAATCAAATCAAACATTAAAGTTCCTAAAGGAAAAGTAAAAATAGAGGTGATTACCAAGATGGAATCTCGCAGACCAAGAGCTCCCTATTCTGTTACCTTAAAAATTAATGGAAAAGAAGTAGGACAAGGAAGAATTGAAACTTCTGCTCCTATTGGTTTCACTGCTAATGACTGTTTTGATATTGGGTCAGACCACTTCAGCCCTGTATCCACTCTTTATTTTGATAAAGCGCCATATACTTTTAATGGTGAAATTATCAAAACGAATGTCAAATACGTTCAATAGTTATCCATTTAACCCTTCCAAACATAGTTTTGGAGGGGTTATTTCTATTCTGATACTTTTATACAATAACTCTATATTTTATTGCAAATAATCCCATAAAACACACTGTACATTTGTAATGTAATCAATAAATAGGTCGACACTTTAGACCAAATATGAGACCTCTCATACACAAAAAATTACATTAGAAATGAAAAAAAACATTACTAAACTCGAATTGCTAGTTGCTTTCTTATTCACTTTAAACTTGAATGGATTTGCACAAGAAATTTTACCTTTTCCAGAAAAAAAATCTGGAAGTAAAGCAGGAGTTAATCTAAAGACTTCTACGTATGTCAATACAAAACCTGAAAAACATATTAAAGAGAATGCTCCCAATATATTAGTCATCTTGATTGATGATATTGGAGGAGCAACTACTTCAACTTTTGGTGGAGAAATTAATACACCTAACCTTTCTAGAGTAGCAGACATGGGTGTTTCTTACAATAGATTCCATACCACAGCCATGTGTTCACCAACGAGAGCATCAATCCTTACTGGTAGAAACCATACAAAAGTTGGTTCTGGTCAAGTAGCTGAATTTGCAAACAATTGGGATGGTTATACAAGTGTTATCCCTAAAGAATCAGCAATGATGGCTGAAGTATTAAAAGATTATGGTTATAACACTTCAGCATTTGGTAAGTGGCACAACACTCCAGTAGAAGAAACGTCAAGCGTAGGTCCTTTTAATCATTGGCCAAATGCTTATGGTTTTGAATATTTTTATGGATTCTTAGGTGGTGAAGCCAACCAATATGAACCACACTTAGTAAGAAATAATACCTATGTTGAACATCCAGAAACTTCAGGTGGTCACGATTACTATCACTTAACAGAGGATTTAGCAGACGATGCCATCAAATGGTTGAGAGAGCAAAAAGCATACTCTCCAGATAAGCCTTTCTTTATGTATTGGTCTCCAGGAGCTGTGCATGGTCCTCATCATGTAACAAGAGAATGGAGCAAGAAATACGAAGGTAAATTTGACGATGGTTGGGATAACTACCGCAAGAGAGTTTTCGAAAGACAAAAAGAAATCGGTTGGGTGCCTGAAAATGCAGTATTGACAGAAAGAGATTCAACTATGGATGCTTGGGAGGATATTCCCGAAAATCAAAGAGAATTCCAATCTCAATTAATGGAAGTATTTGCTGGTTTTACAGAACATACAGATTATAATGTCGGTAGAATTATTGACGAATTAGAAGCTCAAGGTGAATTAGACAATACATTAATTTTTTATATCTGGGGTGATAATGGTTCATCTTCAGAAGGACAGAAAGGAACTATTAGTGAATTATTAGCTTTAAATGGTATCGAGAGTAATATTGATGATCATATCAAAGCATTAGATGAACTTGGTGGATTAGAAGTATTAGGTACAGACAAAACACATAACATGTATCATGCAGGATGGGCATGGGCTGGAAGTGCTCCTTACAAAGGAACAAAATTAGTAGCTTCGCACTTTGGTGGAACTAGAAACCCAATGGTAGTGGCCTGGCCTGAAGGAATTAAACATGATAGTATTCCTCACGCACAATTCCACCACGTAAACGACATTGTTCCTACAGTCTATGATGTAGTGGGTATAGAAGCTCCACAAGTAGTCAATGGTCATACTCAAACAGAAATTGATGGTGTAAGTATGGCTTACTCTTTCAATGATGCTAAAGCAGAAGGTCAATTAAAAACACAATTCTTTGATGTGATGGCTAGTAGAAGTGTCTATTCTGACGGTTGGGTAGCTTGTACATTTGGACCAAGGAAACCATGGCTTCAAGGCTATCCAAAAGGAATAGCTACTTGGACTCCTGAACAAGACCAATGGGAATTATATAACATCAACGAAGATTGGACAGAGTCAAATAACTTAGCGGATAAATACCCTGAGAAATTAGAAGAAATGAAAGAGCTTTTCTTAGTAGAAGCAACTAAATATGATGATTTACCAATCGGTGGCGGTATGTGGTCAGTGATCTATCATCCAGAAGACAGACCTAGAACACCATACAACGAGTGGGATTTTACAGGACCAATGGTAAGAATGCCTGAGGGTATCGCCCCAAGATTAGGTAGTATGACAACTAAAGTAGACATGGACGTGGAAATGCCGAAAAATGGTAATGGTGTATTGTATGCTTTAGGTGATTTCTCTGGTGGTATTTCAGTCTTTATGAAAAACGGTTACTTATACTATGAGTTTAACTTGTTTGAAGTTCACCGTTACAGATTCAAGTCTGCACAGAAGATCAAAACAGGTAATGTTAAGGTAGAAGTTGTTTCTACAATGACTTCAATGAAACCGAAAGCACCAATGAATGTTGTGATTAAAGTAGATGGTGTGGAAGTAGCTTCAGGTAATGTTCCAATCACTGCTCCTGTAGGATTTACAGCTAATGATTGTTTAGACCTTGGAACAGATTTAGGTAGCCCAGTATCAACAATGTATTATGATAAGGCTCCTTACAAATTCAATGGTAAGATTATAAAAACTCATATTGAGTATACAAAATAATAATTTGATAAAACTTCATTTAAATAGATAATATAACCCACTTATCAAATTGGTAAGTGGGTTATTTTATTTCAAAATTTCTCATTGATATTTTTATGCTTTTGTTACATATTTTTAAGCAAAAGATACCATGATAATTACCTTATTTTTGGATTAGTGAAAAAGAAGAAATCATAAGATGGTTTAATGTAAATAGGTGATTTATTTAAAGTGAGCTATTTCAATTAGTGATACTAACCATATTATATAAAAGCCTAATTTCATTCATCACTATGAGTTATAGTTTTTTATATAATTCTTACTCCACTGACAAAAACTTTATAAGTACAAAAGCAACTAAGCTTTAACTAACATAATCGACAATCAAAAAAGTATGTATGAAAATGAAAGAAATTAAATTAATAATTCTAGTTACCTTATTGATTGGTATTGGGTATCTTATGTATAAACAAAACTATAAAAAGATACCAGAAGACAACTATACCATAAAAACATCTTTTATGGATAATCTTTTAGATACTCGTTATCTAGAAATTTATGTAATTGGAGGGAATAGATTAAATAGCACTTTTACAGCAAATTGTTATAATTCCACACATTTTAATCTAGATAAAGATGTTGATAATTCAGCACCACAAAGTCTAATGAATAAGTTAGATATCTCTAAAATTACTGAAGAGTTTAATGCTTTTAATACATATATCAATGGTCCGAGGGCATGGTGTATTGATTGGTTAAAATCAGATTCAGGGAAAACTAGAAATTTTAATGGATTAAAAGCAAAATGGATTGCCTCTCTAGAAATGGTAGATCCTTTTCAATTTAATAAAGAAAAAAAACCTTTCAATACATTTACTTTCGATAGTAATGCCTATATAGGTTTCAGAAAAGGCACAAAAGTATTCTTACTCAATGATTCATTGGGTAATACATGGATAATGCAATCATTCAACTTGAAAAGTAATCCATCATTAAACCATAGTGATATTTCAAAAGCAATGAAAGAATTAAATTTACCTAAAGGGTGGAATTATAGCGTTACTCAATTGGATAAAGAACTTATTCTACACTCTGAATCAGGTTTCTCTAAAGCAATCCTAGATGACCACGAAAATATATATGAGTTAACAGGAAAGGGATATAGTAATTATGTCCCAAAATAGAAACATTTTATTGATATTTTCATGCAATTAAAACGTATTTTTATATATTAATATCACTTTAATAACACTCATATTTGTAATATCATTAAAACAAAAAACACAAATATGAAAAAGTTAGTCTTATTTATTAGTTCTTTACTAATCCTTATTATTGGTTATTTTACTTATCATAAATTGGTAAAAGAAATCCCTAATGATGGGCAAAAAACAGAATTACTTCAATTAAAAAATATATTAGATTATAGATACTTAGAGGTTTTAGTTATTGGAGGAGACGCGGCAACTGAAGATTTGCATGGTGCATGTTATAATACAACTACTTATAATGGTGAAACTCCTAAAAATAAAAACTCAGCACCTCAAAATTTAGTTGATCAATTAAACACAAAAGAAATTGCGAAAGAAATGGGAGGTTTCACTTCTTTCATCAATGGACCTAGAGTTTGGTGTTTAGATTGGATTAATGTTCAAGCAGGTAAAGTAAGAGAGTTTAATGGTTTAAAAGCACGATGGGTTGCTTCTTTGAATTTAAAGCATCCAAACACATTTAGCCATGGGAAACCACCTTACCTTATTTCCTCTATTAAAAGAAATAATTCATTTGGAATTAATAAGGGAACAACCGTTTTTCTATTAGATGACGATAAAGGAAATACATGGGTCATGAAATCTTATAGTTTAAAGTATGATCCGACAATGAATCGAGAAAAAGTACCAGCAATGATGTCTCTACTGAAGTTACCAAAAGGCTGGAACTATAGAGTCGTAAAGTTAGAAAAAGATTTAGTTTTAAAACCTGAAACGGGAGTAGCAATGATTGTTTCTGATGATAAAGATAATGTATATGACAGAACAGGTGTCGGTTATAGTAATTACAGACCATAGGCAATTCATATCTAAAATATATTTCAAATCTAATCAAATACTAATCGATGGTCTAATATTCAAACTGATTTGATAGTATTATGTAAAAGTATGGCTCTTTTTTACAAAAATAAATCATTACATTTTAAGATTTTTGTAATAGAGAATTTAGAGATTCTTTAATAAAGTTTGAAATATGAAAATACCTCTCATTTATAATGGGAGGTATTTTTTTTGAACATAAATGTTATTGACCTACAAAAATATTGATAGCTCATGTCTAAAAGAAAGAGAGTATCATTATGATATTTTTATGCAAAAAGTGGAGAAAAACAAGCAATAAAAGATAGCAATTTTGAAATATCTTTGTAGTGTAATCAAAATAGAGAAACATTTTGAATAGAATTAAGAAAGCTTTTTATATTTACACCTTTCATTTATTAAATGGAAGGTGTTTTTTTTAATGCAATAATAAATACTCTATGTGCTTTATAGAGTTATCAGGGAAAATTTTACTTTTTTTTTAAAATAACATGAAATTATACTATTCGAATACAAACATATGTTTAAACAAATAATAATTGTAATATTCCGATAAATAATAGTTTTATTCATTCTTTTTAATCAGAATAATCCAAAATTTTATTAAAATAAATTTAGAATTATTGATCAGATTTTATAGATTAGCATTATTAATCAAAACAAGCTTTTCTTAAGCACTTACTTTATTTAAATTTATTTTATCAATCTATATTAATTAAACTATGAATATTTTAACACATAAGAACATTCATCAAAATTGCAGCTAATCATTTGTTTAAACATTAATTGTTTAATAAAATACGCTATTTAATTGCTTTTAGAATCTTCACTAGATTCTAGTTATAATTTTAATTATTCCACTTTCAATTAATTTAAATTAATAGAGTTAGTTAGAACTTAACTTTCTCATAAAAACTAATTTATTATACTCTCTTGAAGGGAAATAAATAAAAGACTTGTTATAATACACAACGTATTAATAATATTTATTTTCGTATTACTCAATAAACCAGCATTTGAGTAACTCTCACTTTTATGTCTTTTTTTTAATCCTTTTCAACAAGTTTCTCTTCTCGTACACTTAATTCCGCTTTGAGGATGTAATTATATTCATTTTCTAATGTTATAATCTACATTACTAACTGGTATATATAAGCGTTATCCAAAAGAGGCAAATAAATATAAGAGATCATCATTGTATTCTAATTCTATATCCGTATAGAAATTTTAATATTTTTTTTAAACCATTAATTTATTCATAAAGGTAATTTTAATTTACTTTTTAGACGCATATAACAAAGTCTAAACAACAATTTTAATTTCCAATTCAATTTATTTTATTATGAGAAGAGCACTATTGCTTATTTCTTTCCTAATAGGTATGTCCTTTTTTGCATACGCTCAGGAGAGAACAATTTCCGGTGTTATCAACAATGAAAATGGCGAACCATTACCGGGAGTTGCCGTTATTATCAAAGGTACAACAAATGGTACTGTGTCAGGAATTGACGGTATGTATCGTCTAAAAGTGACAGAAGAATCTCCTACACTTTTATTTAAGCTAGTAGGCTTTGTAGAAGTAGAAAGAGTTGTAAGTGCAGGTTCTACTTCAGTAGATATTTCCTTACAGGAAGACTTAAAACAACTTGACGAAATTGTCGTTATTGGTTATGGTACTCAAGAGGACCGTTATATGACGCAGGTTGTTGATGTTGTTAATCCAACAGATTTTGAAGGAATGCCTTTTGCATCAACACAAGAACTTTTACAAGGTCAAGCTGCTGGTGTTCAGATGGTTTCAACTTCAGGAGTTGCTGGTTCAGCTGCTACAGTAAGAGTTAGAGGAGTGTCATCAATTTCAGGCGGTACTCAACCTTTATATGTAGTTGATGGAGTTCCATTAAATGATGGTACATACTCACTTGCAAACGGTGGTGTAGCCCTTAACCCAATCTCTGATATCAACCCTAATGAAATTGAGTCAATTTCGGTATTAAAGGATGCTGCCGCTGCTGCAATTTATGGATCTAGAGGTGCAAATGGTGTAATTATCATCACCACCAAAAAAGGTGGAACTGGTAAAACAAACATCAATTTTGATTACTACACAGGTTGGTCTGAGCCTACAAATATGGTAGATATGATGAGTGGTGAAGAGTTCTCTCAAATCAAAAGAGATCATGCAATTGCTCAAGGAAATCCAGAACCAACTTATCCAAATGAGTCACATGATTGGGTAGAAAGTGTATTAAGAACAGGTAGAGTTTCATCATACAACTTGTCTGCTTCTGGCGGTAACGAAAAGACAAAATTCTTCATGGGTGGTACTTATTTTGAACAATCTACTTTCGCTATTGGTAACGAATTACAACGTTTAAATGGTCGTTTGAATGTTACACATAGTGTTAATGACAAGATAAATACTGGTGTCAATATTTCAATCTCAAGATCATTAAATGATAGAATTAGTTCAGATAACTCTACTTTTGCCCCTCTTACATCTGCATTATTACAGAATCCTACAGTAACTCCTTATAACCCTGATGGTTCATATAGAGACACTGGATTTATCGAAAACGTAATTGCTTTAGAAGATTTGGCACAAAGTGACCTAGTAACAAATCGTATCATTGCGAATGCCATTGCTAGTGTAGATTTATACAAAGGGATCACTTTAAAAACTGATTTTGGTATCGACTTATTAAACACTGTTGAAACACAAAGATTCCCTGAGTTAATTCAACCAGATGGGTCAGGATATAAAAGAGATATCAAAGATTATAAGTGGTTAAATACTACGACTCTATCGTATGATAAAAAATTAGGTGATCACACATTTGGTGTAATAGGTGGTATTAGTTTTGAAACTTCATCTTTAGATGCAATTGCTGTTGAAGGTAATGGTTTTGTTAGTGATGATTTACCAAACGTTGGATCAGCTTCAAACCCAACTTTAACAAGTGCTACAGGTTCTGAGTGGGCATTATATTCTCAGTTTATCCGTGCTAACTACAGATATAAAGATAAATATCTTTTGGAAGTTTCAGCAAGACGTGATGGTTCATCAAGATTTGGTGAAAACAAAAGATATGGTAATTTCTGGGCCGTTTCAGGCGGTTGGGTAATTTCAGAAGAAGCATTCTTAGACGGTGTGACTTGGTTAGATAACCTTAAGCTATCTGCTTCATATGGTCTTTCTGGTAATGATAGAATTGGTACTTTCCCTTCTTTAGCTTTATATGAAGGTGGTACTGCATCAGATTACAACGGTGCTGCTGGTTTAAGACCTACAACACCTGCAAATCCAGATTTAGGATGGGAAACTTCAGGAATGTTTGATGTTACTTTAAATGTTTCTGCATTGAATTCAAGAATTAATTTAGAAGCAAGTGTATGGCAAAAAACAACAACAGACTTACTTTTAAATACTCCTTTAGCACTAACTACAGGTTTTGCTAGTAGAACTGAGAATGCTGGTGAAATGCAAAACAGAGGTGTTGATTTGACATTGTCTGGTGATATTATTAGAACAAGTGATTTTATTTGGTCTTCTAGCTTCAACATTGGTTTCTTACAAAATGAAATCATCTCTTTGCCAGGCGCTGCTGAAGATAGCGAAGGTAGACAATTTATTGAAGGTACAGCTTCTCAGAGAGCAGTTGTTGGTGAATCGATTAGTGAATTTTACTTAATCCGTTACAAGGGTGTTAACCCTCAAACAGGAGATGCAGAATGGTACACAAAAGACGGTGAAATTACTACAGCTCCAACTCCAGACGATAGAGTAATGGTAGGTTCTGCTTTACCTAACTTTACAGGTGGATTTAGAAATACATTATCATACAAAGGTTTTGATCTGAATGCATTCTTTACTTTCTCTGAAGGAAATATGATCTACCATGGAGATATGAGATTCTCTGAAAACTTAGCTTCAGGTTTCAATAAGAGTACTGCAATTCTAGATTACTGGCAACAGCCGGGTGACAATGCTTACTTCCCAAGCTTAGCAAGCCCGACTTCAAATACATTTGCACAAAGATCAACAAAGCAATTATCAGATGCGTCATTCATACGTCTTAGAACATTAGCTTTAGGGTACACTTTACCATCAAGCCTACTTCAAAAGACAAAATATGTATCTAGTGCAAGAGTTTATGTTCAAGGAACAAACTTATGGACAATTACAAATTATGAGGGATGGGATCCTGAAGCAAATGGTAATGGTACAAACCCATTAGCTCAAGGAGAAACTTTCTTTACTCCTCCTCAACCAAGAGTTATCCAAGTAGGTGTAAGTTTAGGCTTATAATCAGAAATGTCATTACATAAACGAATACAATCAAAGAAATAACAATGAAACAAAATATAATAAAGACCTTTGCTATTTTATCACTTGGTGCAGCTTCGCTATCCTCTTGTGATGATCAGCTAGACTTAGTACCTCAAGATCAAATTACAGCAGATTTTGCATTTGCTGATGAAAGATCAGCGAGAGGTTCATTAATGGGTGCTTACAGTAGAATGCAAGACTTAGATGTGTTTGGATCTATGCCTGCTGTAATCAACGAATACATGGCAGATAATGTAAACTTTGCCGGTTCATTTGTAACATTACAAGATATCAATAATTATGTTACTCGTGCAGATAATGGATCTCTAGAAGCTATTTGGAGAGATCACTACAGAGTATTCTTAGCTGCCAATGCAGTAATCGCGAATACTATGGAAGTAGCAGATGTTGGATTTACGGATGAAGAAAAAAATCAAGTTGTTGCTGAAGCAAAATTTGTAAGAGCAATTACTTATTTCCAATTGGTAAACCTATTCGCTCAAACATATACTTTTGACAATGGTGCTAGTTTAGGTGTTCCATTAGTTACAACTCCTTTTAATGGAGAAATTGAATTACCTGCAAGGTCTACAGTAGCTGAAGTTTATGCTCAAATCATCAAAGATTTAGATGAAGCAGCTCCACATTTATCTACAGGTACTGGGCCAGAGTTAGCAACATTAGGTGCTGCAAATGCCTTAAGATCTCGTGTCTATTTATACATGGGTGATTGGGCAATGGCAAATCAATATGCTGATGATGTAATCGGAAGTGGATATACTTTAGCAACAGATTATTCTTTCTTTGGTGATAATAACACTGCTGAACATATCTTTAACCTTCAGAACTCTGCTATTGATAATGGTAGAACAGGTTCCGGTGGTTGGGCATCATATTATAATGCTGCAACTGAAGGAGGTAGAGGTGATGCACCTATTCACTCAGATCTTATTAATGCTTATGAAGCTGGAGATTTGAGATATTCTAGTCTTGTTCAAGAAGGAAAAGTGGATGCTCAAGCACAACCTGCTGTATTTACATTAAAATTCCCTGATGCTGTTGGTAATGCTGATAATGCTCCATTATTAAGATTAACAGAAGTACATCTTAATAAAGCTGAAGCTTTAGCTGAATTAAATGGTAGAAATGCAGCTTCATTAGACATCATCAATGAATTAAGAACAAGAGCTGGCGTAAGTACTTATGCCTTAGGTGATTTTGCTTCAGATCAAGCTTTTATTGATATGATTCTTGAGGAAAGAAGAAAAGAGTTAGCTTTTGAAGGACATAGAAGACCTGACCTTTTAAGAAGAGGTTTAGATCTTAGAGCTGGCAATCCAGATGCAGCTTACGGAGCCAACAAAACAATTATGCCAATTCCACAATCTGAATTGGATATCAACCCTAATCTACAACAGAATAGTGGTTATTAATCGAAAATAATTGAATTTGGAAGTGGTTTCTTCCATATATATTAAACGGGATGGAACATATTAATTAAACATCCCTTATACCTTTGTTTAACGCAAACACCTCTCAATTTTTAAATGAGAGGTGTTTTTTATTTTAGTAAATACTTTTTTCTGGATAATGAGGATTTGGAACGAATATATCGTTTTCATAATGATCTGATCTGTTCGCTAACTCCCATATTAATGCCAACCCTAAAAGAGTTCTTTTATACACTAAATCAAAGTTTACATTTTCATAATCATCCAAAGGTTGTCTAATAAACTTTTCTGATTGATCTCCTAATATTGTAGTAGGAATACCTGAGTAGACCAAAGGTCCTCTAGCTGATTTTTGATATCCATACCCAGATTCAATGATATTGTAAGCTAATTCCTGGTTATCAGCTACTTTTTTAATAATGTTAGAATATTTAGTGGAATGACCATCTAATCCGAATAGAGAAATATAATTAGGTTCTTGTTCTGCACCTTCTTTTATTCCACCTAATTGATTAAATGAAATGTTTGCAATAATTTTTTCTTTTGGAAAACCAGACCTTTCACAGAAATATAATTCTCCTGTTTTCACAAAACTACTCGCTGCAAAATTGACGAATAAGATAGACCTTTTAGGTCCCATTCCTAATTTCTTTGCCTGCATCATTATATTGGCTAATTCCATGACCGCTGCAGTTCCTGTTGCATTCGAATTTGCTCCGTTAAAAACTACCCCTTTTTGCATTCCAATATTATCATAATTAGCATGCACTAAAATTATTTCGTCTTTTAATTCACTTCCTTCGACATAGGCTAGAATGTTTTCATTTTCATATTCCACATTTTTAATCTCAATATCAGCGTGAACAGTTGTTCTAAGAAGTTTTTGATCTTTTTTCTTTAAACGATTAAATTTACTTATCATTTTTTGCTGTTCTTCTGAAAATAGAGATAGAAAATTTATCCAATTACTAAATACATAGAGATTATCTTTACCAGTACTTTTAACTTTTGCAGGATCAAGAGTTGAAAATTGAAAGGAATTATTTACTCCTTTAAAATCATTATTTTTAGTATGGTATTCATCATCATTAATAGAAAGAAATATTTTTGCTGGTATATCCTCTATTTTAATATCATTTTCCTTATTAAAAGGATTATATCGTTCTGAATAGGCTACTATTTGGTTTTTCACTTTTCTTCTATAAACATTTTCCATCGAAAGCTTATCCATATAGACGATATCGATATCTCCTTTAAAAGAAAACTCTCTACTTAAAACATCAAAATTAGTTTTGTTTAGAATAGCATTTTTATTAGAAATAGTAAATTTGACAGGTTGAAGAATAAAAGTGAAAAAGGATTGACTTCTACTATCACCATACTTTTCTATGCCTGAAATAGTATAATAGTTTGAAATATAATCTGCAGCCATTTTCTCTCCACCTGTTAAAGGACTTCTTCCTTTCATTTTATCTGAAGAAAGCGTCTTAACATGTTTTTTGAGATTCTCTACAGTAACAAGGTTCTCAAGTCTATTAAGCATTGTAGAGTCAGTGACTAATATTTCATCAGTCTGACCATAGAGTATAGAAGTACAAAAAAGTAATAAAATAATTGAATAAGTTAGTTTCATTATTGAAAATAGATTGGTTGAATAAATAAAAGTACTAATCTAAGTTATCAATAATAAATAGCATTACAAAAATTAGAAAGCTTCACGGCTTGTTAACCAAACTCCTTGTTGATCGTAATTTCCAAAACCAAAGTCCATTCTAAAATTTAATTTCATATCTTCCACCAATTGGAATCTTAAGCCCATACCTAGTGAATACTTTACATTTTCAAAAGCATTCGTGCCATTGGATCCATAGACATTACCTACACTTGCAAAAGCCACAACACCCACTCTCCACCATAAATGTCTACGGTATTCGGCTTGTGCCATATAAAAGTTTTTATCAATAAAACGATTGGGCTGAGCAATACTTCTCAGACGCTTTGATCCTCCCAATGTATTTAAATAATAAAAAGGAATATCACCACTCTTCATATGAAAAGCAGCAAAGAGACCAATAATATTTTTC
Organism: Flammeovirga sp. AWQ4_249; assembly: GCF_056161045.1. Lineage (NCBI taxonomy): Bacteria > Pseudomonadati > Bacteroidota > Cytophagia > Cytophagales > Flammeovirgaceae > Flammeovirga > Flammeovirga sp. AWQ4_249. The sequence goes on along the minus strand of NZ_JBSWYJ010000037.1, from coordinate 5,808 downwards.
TCATTTCTAATTTTAAAAAATTGGCTAGCTTCTGTGTAAAAATGCCAAAAGATATAATCATTACCGAAAGCTTGTGGATAAGTGGTAAATGAAGTTTGAATAAAAACTCCTTTTGATGGATAAACAATATCGTCTCTTGTATCAAATTTTAAAATGGGCCCTAAACCTAAATTAAATCCACCTTGTATACCTTCAGTTGTTTCCCTAAGATGAGGTTCGCTTTCAATTTCTTCGATTGTATTACTTTGAATATCATAATGTAACCCTAGAAAGAGGGTTTGTGTTAACTCATAACTCACTTCTCCAAAACTTGAAAATCTACGGTTGAAATAGGAAGTGGTATCTTGAGGCACTTCTTCATTTATCCCATAATAAGTATTCGGAACATATTGATACACACCAGTGAAATACATATTCCATTTTCCTTTACCAAACATAATTAAACTAGCATCAACATTGAAAAGGCCTTTTGTAGATACTAAAAAGGAAGGTATTAAGGTTGTAGGACGGTTGAAACGGGCGTGTTCATTTTTCTTTTTATTTTTATCATGAAAAGTAATCACTGGCATCAAGCCAACAGAGAGTCCTTCTTGCTCACTATAACCTCCCATAGGATAAAATACGGACGTAAATACTTTATTTTTATAGGTGATGATATCTAATAATTTATCAACCGTATTTTTGTTTTTTAGTGAATCAGATTCCTCTATTTTATCCTGTCCTAGAGTCAAATGACTAAACAATAGAAACAGTACAAGACATTTAAATGTTCTCATTAATTTAGGGGATGCAGAAATGGGTTAATTGATATTGAATGGTTATTAATTAAGTGGTATAATTAGTATACTTGTAATATAGTATTTTTCTTCATTCAATGATAAAAGAACTATTTTTTTCTAAAACTAAAACTATAATTCATGGTAAAAGTATTATTTTTTGTGTTACTATTTATAACAAATACTTACTTTTTGTTAGCTCAAGATTACAAACAAAGCATCTTAATTTATCAAGAAAAGTTAAATGAAGAATATAAAAATCCTAAGAAATCCCCATTGTCGTTAGAGCAAAGAAGAAAATTTAAAGGGCATAAATTTTTTAAAATTGATTCTACATATCGTGTTATCGCTCATTTTGAAAGAGTTAAAGATGCTAAGCCTTCTGGCATGCAGACTTCATCTTCTAAAACTCCTATTTATGAAAAGTATGGTGTAGCTACATTTTCTTTAGATGGAAAGGAATATCAATTGAGTATTTATCAAAGTCATCGACTAAGAGAAATCCCTAAATACAAAGACTATCTTTTCTTACCTTTTATGGATAAGACAAATGGCAAAACTACCTACGGAGGAGGACGTTATCTAGAGGCTACAATTCCTGATGGCGATTCTATTATTATTGACTTCAATAAAGCATATAACCCATATTGTGCTTATGCAGAAGGTTATGCCTGCCCTATACCTCCTCTTGAAAACAGGTTGCCCATTGAAATAAAAGCTGGTATAAAATTAAAGAAATAATAAGTAACAGCTCACAACTCTTGTTACGGATATATCATTTGGTTAAACCATAGTTTTAATTAATAATTACAAACAACAACATGTAGTATTTTTAGTATTTACATTTGTTTTTTATAAGTCCTTAAACTTTGCTAAATCCAATTTTTCGTGATGTTAATACAATACAATCATGTAGTAGAACTCAATTTTCATAGTACTTTTGCATCAGCAAATTTATAATAACTAATAACATACTTACCTATTATCATATCTATGAAAAAAGTAATACTTCTACTTATCCCATTCTTCGGATTAATGGGATGTGCTAACAATTTCGATTCTGAAATTTCTTTGGATTCAGGTTTTAAATCTGTTGTGGATTTAGAGAATCCGAATACAATTTATGTAACAAAAGATTCTACTATTAATGTAATTGTTTCTTCTTGGGATAATCATAATATAATTGTATTAGAAAATGCTACATTAACTGTCCAATCAGTATGGACAATGAGTGGTGGTAGTATTACAATAAAAGATAATGCAGGTATTTATGTTAATGCAGGCGGTACAGTAGCAATTCAAGGTACAGATTTTGTTTTAGAGACTGCTAATAGTTCAGTTTGTGCGAATAAAGATGCTAATTCAGTTTTCATTAATGATGATGATATTACACCTTCTGATGATGCTACAGGTGATGTTTGTTTTAACGAAGCAGATCTTCCAGTAGAAATGATCTCATTCAATACAAAATTAGAAGGTCAATCTGCTCAATTAACTTGGGCTACAGCAACAGAGTTAAACAGTGCTTCATTTATTGTAGAGAGATCTATCGACCAAAGAAACTGGGAAGCTATCGGTGAAGTAGAAGCTGCTGGTAATTCAAATACACGTATCGATTACTCGTTCACTGATGTACAAGTACCTTCAGCAACAATTGCTTACTATAGATTAAAGCAAGTTGATTTAGATGGTGTTTATGCTTTCTACGGTCCAAATGCGGTTCGTTTAACAAACACTGATGTTGCTGTGACTGTTTACCCTAACCCGGTTCAATTCGGAGAGAGTGTAAATATCCTTTCTAACTTTGATGAGATGGAAGTTCGTATGTATGATGCTTCTGGTAGAACTTACTTCCAAGAGAAGTCTGATCTTAATCACGTGAAAGTTCCAATGATCTACGGTACAGGTATGTTGTTCGTAGAAGTAAAAAATGGTAAAAATGTAATTACACAAAAACTAATCGTAAACTAGTTTTTGACCTTATATATACACATTTAAAACCCAATGCTGATGTACTTCGGCATTGGGTTTTATATTTTCTAAAGGTTTTTATATAAAATCCGTTTAATGGGCATTTTATAAAATTTTTTAGTTATAATATTAAAAGAGTTCGTTGTCTTGTAATCGTTATACATACCAAACACAGTATAACACACTACATATAACAATGAAAAAAATATCACTATACCTCATTTCGCTACTAATGTTTTCTGCGTGCTCTAATAGTTTAGAGACTGAACTTTCGTCTTTCTCAGCAGTAACATTTAATGAAGATTCTGCCATTGATCCTTATACTTTCGGTAAAGACACTGTACTCCATGATCAATACAATACTTGGAATAATCAAGATATTGTGATCAAAAAAGGTGTTATCGTTGAAGTTGACAATTTGATCATGGTAGACGGTTCAATTACTGTTGAAGAAGGAGGACAATTGTTAATCTCTACCATGGCGACAGTAGTAAATGTTGATTTCAATCTAATCAATGGTGGTAGTGTTTGTTCAGTACCTGATGTTGAAAATATGGGTATTTATATCAATGGCAAACCTCTTGGCAATGGAGAATGTTATTCTGAAGCTGATCTGCCCGTTGAAATGATCTCATTCAATACTAAATTAGAAGGACAAAATGCTCAATTGAATTGGGCTACAGCATCTGAAGTAAATAGTGCTTCATTTATTGTAGAAAGAAGTATTGATCAAAGAAATTGGACAGCAATAAAAGAAATTAAAGCTGCAGGAAATTCAAATACACGTATTGACTATACATATACTGATGAAAATGTACCAAGTGCATCAATCGTCTATTATAGATTGAAACAAATAGATATGGATGGTGCTTTTGCTTACTATGGTCCTAACGCTGTAAAAGTTCAAGCTTCTAACACTACACTTACCGTTTACCCTAATCCTGTAACTTTTGGAGAAAATGTAAACATCCTAACTAACTTCGATAAAATGTCAGTTAGAATATACGATGCTTCTGGTAGAACATACTTTGAGACACAAACGGAATTAAATCACATCCAACTTCCAATGAATTTTGGTAAAGGAATGCTTTTCGTTGAAGTTAAAGACGGTAGTAAAAAAGCAACACAAAAATTGATCGTTAACTAAGATTCGATTAAATCATATAAAAATAGAAGCCTTTAACATCTTGAATTTGTTAAAGGCTTTTTTGTATATAAATACATATAATTTCAAATATTTGTAATACTCTACACTTCAGCTACTTAAATATAACTTTCATAATCGTAATTTATATATCAATAACCAATTATTGTCTTTTTTTTAAGAATAGCATCTCGTTTATAGAAAATGTAACAATTATCAATCATACAATAATGAAAAAACTTACATACCTTATATTTCCAATATTTGCTATTCTAATGGGCTGTTCTAACGATTTCGAAACAGAGACTGGAACATTCTCTAAAGCAAAAATGGCTGATCTTCAAGACGATCCAAATACAATTGTTTATAATTATTCAACAACTATTGACAATCTTATTTTAGGTGGTGTCGATAATGAAACTGACCTTTGGGATCATAAAACAGTAATCATTACAGATTCAGGTATTCCTGGTGACACAACAATCATTACAGTTAAAAAAGGTGTAGCTGAAGATGCTACAATCATCTTAGAAGGAAATGCTGTTCTTTATTTTGATGCTGGTAAGAACCCTGATACTGGTAGAACAAGAACTGTATCTGTTGAAGATTATTCAAAAATCTATTTCAATGGTGGTTATAACAAAGTTTGTGTATTATCAGGAGCTTTAACATTCAATGGTGAATTATATCTTGAAGGATGTTATTTAGAAGATGACTTCCCTGGTTTCAACCCTGACCAACCTGTTGATATGATTGCTTTCACTTCTGAAATTTCTAATGAAACGACAGCCACTTTAAAATGGGCGACTGCAACAGAAGAAAACAGTGATAAATTTGTAATCGAAAGAAGTACAGATAATAGAATCTGGACGAAAGTTGGTGAAGTAAAAGCGAATGGTAACACTAATCACAGAATTGATTATTCTTTTGTAGATGAAACATTACCTTCAAACAATGTTGTTTATTATAGATTAAAACAAATTGATCTTGATAACCAATATGCTTTATATGGTCCTAATGCTATCAAAAAATCAAATTCATCTTCAGACGTTACCATCTACCCTAACCCAGTAGTATTTGGTGAGAAAATGAATATTCTTACGAACTATGATAACATGACGGTAAGACTTTATGATGCAAGTGGTAAAACGCATTTCGAAGGTGGATCACACACTAACTTCACTTCTATTCCAATGATCTTTGGTAGAGGTATGATGTTCGTTGAGGTGAAAAGCGGTAAAGATAAAATCGTTCAAAAAGTAATTATCAAATAAATAATTACAATTAGAGATATAAAAAATCCTTTCTTGGTCAAACAGGAAAGGATTTTTTGTATTCTTGAATCACATTAGCTATATATACAACTCTCATTAACTGATATATATATCACTCTTTTATAGTTACTTATATCACCTGTAAAATCGAATATTATAAGTTTATAACTGTTTTTTATATTTTTTTACACTTAGACCTCCCGTTATTAAAGCTATCATCATTATCATTCAAACAATTATGAAAAACCTTAAGTACCTTATTTTCCCGTTTATTGCTCTTTTAGTTAGCTGTTCAAATGATTTCGAAACTGAAACTGGAACGTTTACTAAAGCTAGAATGTCTGATTTAGAAGCTGACCCAAATACAATCGTATATAATTACTCAACAGTTATTGAAAACTTGATCTTAGATGGTATTGATAACGATACTGACCTTTGGGATCATAAAACAATTATTATTACAGATTCTGGTATTCCTGGTGATACAACAACTGTTACCATTAAAAAAGGTGTTGCTGAAGATGCAACAATCATCTTAGAAGGTAACTCTAAATTACATTTTGATGCTGGTGTAGCTGAAAGTGGGCGTTTAAAAACAGTTTCTATTGAAGATAATTCAAAAATATTCTTTAATGGTGGATAT
>NZ_JBSWYJ010000036.1:0-53063 GCF_056161045.1 Flammeovirga sp. AWQ4_249 | reverse complement strand
AAAAGGCTCTCAATGATTATTTACATTGAAGAGCCTTTGGAATAAGGTAATAAGTTTGAGTTCAACACATCTACAGTTTTGTGATAACAATATAACACTAAATAGTTTCTTTAAGTTGTATTCTATTCATCTACAAAATTTTCTTCATGTTTGCTTCGTTTGATGATACAAAGGTCTTTATTTTTTAGACTAATTATATATCAATTTCACCTATTATTGCTAATTATGTGATTCACTTAGATTGAAGAGTAAATAAAAAAGGCTCCCAATGTTTATTTACATTGAAGAGCCTCTGAAATAAGGTAATAAGTTTGAGTTCTACACATCTACAGTTTCGTGATAACAATATAACACTAAATAGTTACTTTAAATTTTAATCTATTCATCTACAAAATTTCCTTCATGTTTGCTTCGTTTGATGATACAAAGGTCTTTATTTTCTAGCCTAATTATATATCAATTTCACCTATTATTGCAAATTATGTGATTCACTTAGATTGAATAATTAATAAAAAAGGCTCCCAATGAGTATTTACATTGAAGAGCCTATGGAATAAGGTAATAAGTTTGAGGTCTACACATCTACATTTTCGTGATAACGATATAATACTAAATAGTTACTTTAAGTTGTATTCTATTCATCTACAAAATTCTAAGTATCAAGTTTACTACGTTTGATGATACAAAGGTCTTTATTTTTTTGCCTAATCATATATCAATTTCACCTATTATTGCTAATTATGTGATTCACTTAGATTGAAAGGTAAATAAAAAAGGCTCCCAATGAGTATTTACATTGAAGAGCCTCTGGAATAAGGTAATAAGTTTGAGTTCAATACATCTACATTTTCGTGATAACGATATAATACTAAATAGTTACTTTAAGTTGTATTCTATTCATCTACAAAATTTTCTTCATGTTTGCTTCGTTTGATGATACAAAGGTCTTTATTTTCTAGCCTAATTATATATCAATTTCACCTATTATTGCAAATTATGTGATTCACTTAGATTGAATAATTAATAAAAAAGGCTCCCAATGATTATTTACATTGAAGAGCCTATGGAATAAGGTAATAAGTTTGAGTTCTACACATCTACAGTTTTGTGATAACAATCTAACACTAAATAGTTCCTTTAAATTTTATTCTATTCATCTACAAAATTTTCTTCATTTTTGCTTCGTTTGATGATACAAAGGTCTTTATTTTTTTGCCTAATTATATATCAATTTCACCTATTATTGCAAATTATGTGATTCACTTAGATTGAATAATTAATAAAAAAATAAGGCTTCAAACAACAAATTGTCATTCAAAGCCTTTATAAGGATTTTAAGTTTTCTAAATTATAACACACAATACAGTAATAATTATTTGGGTCTGTGATAATTGAACATTTAACAACTTACTGTTTATGTCAACGATACAAAGGTCAATATTTATTGTATAAAAATGATATGACAAATTACTTAAATTAAAGAATTAAGGGTTTTACTTAGTATTATAAATCATCAAATAAATTCCTTTCTATCGCATACAAAACTAAACCTGCAACGTTCTTACACCCTGTTTTCTCTATTAGATTTCTCTTATGTGCTTCAACTGTTCTTGTAGATACAAATAATTTCTCCGCAATCTCTGGATTACTATGTTCCTTACAGATAAGATGTAAAACCTCTTTTTCCCGTTCTGTTAAATCTATTTCTTTAATCGTACGTTGTTTTTTGGTCGGTTTTGATGAAAGTCCTGCCATGATGCTTTGTGTAACAGATTGAGCATAATAATTTTCTCCTTCTGCTACACTCTTAATTGCTTGGATCAATTCTTTTTGTGAACAATCTTTCAAAATGTAACCAAGCACTCCTGCTGCTAACATCTTCTTAATGTTATGGTTTTCATTCATCATTGTCAAAGCTAGCACATTAATATTTGGATGTAGTTCTTTAATTTTTTGAGCCAATTGGATCCCATCCATTTTAGGCATCATTATATCAGTTACTACAACATCAACTTGTCCATTTTTCAGAATTTCCAAAGCTTCCTCTCCATTATTTGCTTCACTGACAACTTCTATATCTTCATCTTCAAAGAAAGACTTTATTCCTTTTCTGATCATCACATGATCATCTACTAACAATATCTTAATTTTTTCCATTTATATTTTCTAAAGGTAATTCCACCAAAATGTTAGTTCCTATTTCTAATTTACTATTTATTTCAAAGAATGCTCCTACAGATTCAGCTCTTGTTTTCATACTATTAATCCCAAAAGAGTCTTGTGTTTCCTTAAGATTAAAACCTACTCCGTTATCTTCTATTGTTAAGATTAAAACATCTGAATGCATAAGAAGTTGAATAGTACAATTCTGAGCATTAGAATATTTGAGAATATTATTGATAGCTTCTTGTATGATACGATATAATGTCACTTCATTGGAAAGTTTTAATCGGTGATCTCCCAAATTATGTTCAAAAATAAATTGGGTAGAAATAGATTCCTCAAAAGAAGAAATAAGTGCTTCTATAGCAACGACTAAACCATTATCATCTACAATTTTAGGCATTAGATTATGGGCAAGTGTTCTACTTTCTTCAATTGCCTTTTTTAAATATTGATAACCTAATTCATATCTTTCTACATTTTTTTTATTTTCAAAATGCAATACTGATTTAAGTTTTTCAAAGCTCAATAAAGAAGTAGACATCGTTTGTTGTAAACCATCATGGATTTCCATTGCAATGCGGCTCCTTTCTTTATCCTCTGTTTCTAAAACTGCATTAACGATTTTTTCCTCTTGTCGAATACGGTCTGTAATATCTGCTATTGTACCTACAATTCTAGATGGTTCATTATCTTTTGTAAACTCTACAGCCTTCCCTTTTGTATGCAACCATCTAAATTGACCATTTACGTCTTTCGCTCTAAAAATATGATCATGAATCCCTTCCCTAATTATTCTTGTTAGGTTATTTACAAAAGCTTTTTCACGATCCTCTTGAACAATAAAAGTATTCCATAAATCGATATGTTTATTATTTTCAGTCACAGGTTCATAACCTAAAAGGGTATAACATTTAGGACTTAAATTAATAAAATCATCCTCCTTGTATAATTCCCAAATCCCCTCATTGGAAACATCTAGTGCATATTGTAGTTGTTGTTCTTTCAATATTAGTTTGACTTGTGCTTTTTTCCTTTCAAAAAAACTACTTAAAAGAGAAGCAATAGTTTCTATTAATTCTTGCTCTTTGGGGCTAAAAGTATTTTCTGATGTTTTTATATTACCATTATAAAATACCTCAATAATTCCATTTGAATCTCCTTGTACATTAATTACAGCTTCTTGTTTTGTTTCTGAAACAGAAAAATTCACTGAAGTAAAAATAAACTCTTTATATTTTATTCTCACACTTGTTTGTTCTGCATTGCTCCACCCAAAAGGTATTATGAATACTGAAGACTCTAATATGTGTTCAATACTTTTCGTTGAATTATCGAGTAATTGGGATATTTTAAACAGGCAAGCCTGTTCTTTACTTATAATATTTAATTCATCAGCTAACTTTTCTTTTTGATTTAATCGATTAATTATTAATCTGTGAGTTAGAACGGATATCATTACAGCTATAAAAATGAGTACACTTGTTATTTTAATTAATAAATCACCCCGATCTTTCAATTCCAATGTTAAAAGTCTAGTTCTTGCTTCTATCAAGCCTTCAAATTTAATTAATGGCTCTTCTACTTCTTTTTCCAAAAAAGTATAATCTTGATCATTTAAAATAGTTAATGCCGTTCTTTTATTAGGCTCACCATGAATTGTATAATTATTATTATCATCTAAATACAACCCTTTTGAAGCATTAAAGGCTCTTGTTTCTTTTTCTACTAACTTATTAGAATTATCTAAAGCGATTTTTAAAAGGTCAAACTCTTCTTTTGTGAATCCCATTTGGTACATACTATCTAATATTGAGGTAGTCCATCCACTTCCTTCTGGTATTTCACCTGCTCTTAAAGCAACTAAATCCCAATATTTTTTTTCCCAAATTGGATCTTCTGTTATGATAAATTTTGTACAATATTCAGTTAATAGATCATCACTTTCACGTATTGCATTTCCCAAACGATAAGAATTGTATCTATTTATCTGACTACAGTGTAAATCTTGTTGATTTTTGTATAAAAGAACTAAAGTAATTAACACTCCCAAAATAAGAATAATACTAATAGAGAAAAGTATATAGAAAGATTTTTTTTTGGAGTTTCTAATTGTATTAAACATCTAAAACATTCTTTATCACAGAATTATCTATCCTAATAACTTACTAAATAAATCGTTGTGATAATAAAAAAGGTTAGTTCTTTTCAAAAAAAACTAACCTCAATGATGTAAAATATTCTTATACTTTTATTACTATCTTTTGCCTATATAAATAGAGAATTGGAAGACTAATCAATAAAGTATAATTTATTGCGAACAGAAGGCTACATGTTTCAAGTGATAAAGTACTTAATTGAAAAAACGCAAATACCTGACCTTTTACAGTTGTATCTCCCATAGGTAAAAAGCCAATTATACTTGCGATCATTTGAGCTAATACATAAGCAGCCATAGGATTCATTCCAAATGCTTTTGGAAGCAATACTTTATCTCTTCCTAGTTTTCTAACATCAAAAATATAGTAAGATAAACCTAAAGCTATTGCCGCTAAACCTCCAGTATACATCACATAAGAAGACGTCCATAAACTCTTATTTATCGGAAATAAGCTATCCCAACCTTGTCCAATGACAACTCCTACTACACCACTCAATAATAGTTTTTTCACCACCATTTCTTTACTATTATTTTTAACAACTTCACCTGCAAATAGACCTAAAATTGCGGTTCCAATGGCTGGTAACGTTGAAAATAATCCTTCAGGGTCCCATGTTTTTGTACCACTCCACATATGACCATTTAAAATCAAATTATCAATATAGGCGGATAGAACTCCATTTGGATTATTTAAATCAGGAGTTCCAAAACCTGGAATTGGAATTAATGTCATTGCAGCCCAATAACCCAATAATAAAACCATAAAAGTGGTCCATATTGTTTTTCTAGAAGTATAAAGAAATAAGCTTGTTGTAATCACAAACACTAACCCAATCCTTTGTAATACACCAGGAATACGCATTCCTTCAAAATCGAATAAAGGGAACAAGCCTAGAAAGAGACCTATACCAATAAGTTTTGCTCCCCTCCATATTGCTTTTCGCATCGCTTTAGTTCTATTCAAAGGGTCTTTTTTCACTTTTCCCATTGAAAAGCTAATGGAGACTCCTACTATAAATAAGAAAAAAGGAAAAACAAGGTCTGTGGGTGTACATCCATGCCATGAAGCATGTTTAAAAGGTGGATAGATAGATGACCATGTTCCAGGATTATTAACTAAGATCATTAATATTACTGTTAGTCCTCTAAAAATATCAAGCGATAGTATGCGTTCAGTTTTATTCATTTTATTTCATTTATCTACTACTAAAAGTACTTGAAAGCTTTTCATACACCAACATTTTTAGACCATTGACCTATTTTATCATATTAACAACTATTTTTTATTCATCAATGGATTTAAATGAGAACATTAAGATTTTCTTGAAATTAAAAATAGCCCCAAAATAGTAATGAATGCATTTACCAAAAGGATCTCAAAACCGAATTGGTAACCAAATAGAAGTTCTTTTGAGAAAGTGTTTATCACTATTGAAATAATTGGTGAGATGAGACAAACCACTATTGCCAATTGATCTATAATTACTCGATTGGTATAAATACCAAAAATAAAGAGTCCCAATAAAGGTCCATACGTATAACCTGCAAACTTAAATACTGATGAAACAACGGTATCGTCATTCAATATTTTAAAACCAACAATTACTAAAAATAGTAGAAAAGAGAAACCTAAATGCACTAATTTTCTTGTCTTATTTGTATTTCCTTTTTGTGTATCTAATTTTAAAAAGTCTACACAAAAAGCTGTTGTTAACGCAGTCAATGCTGAATCGGCACTTGAAAATGCAGCCGCTGTGATACCTAATAAAAAGACAATTGCGGTAAATAAACCAAAATGATTTAAAGCTAACATAGGATACAATTCATCCGACTTTTCAGGAAGATGAATGCCATTATACCCTACATATTCATACAATAATACTCCTAATGTTAAGAAGACAACTGTTGATAAAAAGAAAGCTATAGCAAACCATAATACATTCTTTTGAGCCTCTCCTACATTCTTACAGGTAAGATTTTTCTGCATGATATTTTGATCCAAACCATTCATAGAAATTGTGATGAAAATACCTGCTAAGAATTGTTTCCAGAAGAAATTACCAGCTTTCCAATCCCACACAAAAACATCAGACATCCTACTTTCTGCAACAGTAGAAACCATAGACCCAATAGTCATGTTTAAGGAAGAATATATGGTGTAAATGGTCCAAACTGCAGCTAATAATAAAAAGGTAGTTTGTAATGTATCTGTCCAAACTATTGTTTTAATACCACCTTTAAATGTATAAAGCCAGATCAATAGCAAAGTAACTAATACTGAAACCCAAAATGGAATATCAAAAGCATCAAAAAATGCGATTTGTAAAACCAAAGCGGCAAGATATAATCTAAATGATGCTCCAATTGTTTGAGAAACCATAAAGAAAAAAGAACCCGTTAAATAACTAGTCCCTCCAAACCTCGTCTTTAAATATTGATAAATTGAAATTAGCTTTTTACTATAAAATAAAGGAATGAGAATATAGGCAATCACCAGGTATCCAATCATGTTCCCCATCATAAATTGTAGATAGCTCCAACCCGACTTATCGACCATTCCGGGAACAGAAATAAAGGTAACACCCGATAATGTTGCCCCAACCATTCCATATGCTACCAGATACCATTTAGAACTTCTGTTGGCTGTAAAGAAAGCTGTAGATTCGTTTTCAGATTTGGAAGCTGTCAATTGAGAGACTAGCATTAGAAAACAGAAATATAAAAAAATTACAATAAATACAGTAGATGCTGACATTGCTTAAAAAATCATTTTAGTTTATAAAAATGAATATATATTTAATACCTATACTGAACAATATTTATCGAATAAAAATAATCATTTGAAAAAGATTTGCCTAAAAAGATGAGATTGAAGATCTAGATAAAGGAAAAGTTTTTGTGCCGCTTTCTAGCAACTCTAAAGAGTTCTTCTTAATTTTTGGTGATGAAAAAATGACAAAGCATAAATATGTTAAGTCATATAATTAAAAAATTACTAATAAGAAAGATCTAGTACAGATTTTTTCTCATTACAACTCCCTCTTTCATTAATAAAAGATGATAACAAAAGACCTCTTCAAATTCCTTAAAGATTTAAGTGAGAATAATAATAGAGAATGGTTCAACGAGCATAAACCTACTTATCAGGAACATAACGCTACTATAAAAGCTTTTTTCCAAGAAGTACAAGATGGATTGTCCAAAACAGATAAAATCGAAGGACATAAAGTGTATAGAATCTATAGAGATGTTCGTTTTTCTAAAGATAAAGCACCTTATAAAAAGCATTTTAGTGGTTATTTCTCTAGAGAAAAACCTTTACTTAGAGGTGGCTATTACCTACATATTGAACCTGGTGGAAAATCTATTGTTGGAGGAGGATTTTGGGGACCAAATTCTGATGATTTAAAAAGAATAAGAGAAGAATTATCTTATGATGCCAGTGAATTAAGAGACATTATTACAGCGCCAAAATTTATTGAAACTTTTGGTGAACTTCATGGAGATGAATTAAAATCTGCTCCGAGAGGGTTTGATAAAAATGATCCAGCTATAGACTTGATCCGTAAGAAGCAATTTATCGCTTTTAAAAGCTTTAAGGATAGTGAAGTAACAAAAGCGGACTTCATTGAAAAAGTACTTGAAGTATACACTGACATTAGACCATTCTTTGATTATATGAGTGCCGTTCTCACCACGAACTCAAATGGTGAACCACTCTATAAATAAGTAAAAAGCCTATTTTGATATTTTGAACACAGGCTTTTTATTTTAAGATTTCAAATGATTGATCAATGATTACTTTTTCAATAGATTATGTAATCATTTTATATTAAATCATTATATTGAACTATTGTAAACTATTGAATTACAATATTTTTATATTTAAACTATCTCCTAACACAATGAATAAGCTAATTCTACTAATAGGTACATTATTGCTATCCAATCTATTATACTCTCAACAAGTATTACCTACTGCAGATTATTATGACTTATATGATCTTGTAGACCCCAACAGACAAAACCTTAATTTAATTTTAGGGCAAAAGGAAAAAAAATATAAAGGAACACCTTTTCTTAATACAGAGTTTGATCTAGGTTATGTTGTGGATACCAAAGGAACTCGATTTACGAATAAATTCTTAAACTTTGACATTCACAAAAATGATTTATGGTATCAAACAGGTGAAGAAGTGATTATTATCGATAAAGATAATATCAAAAGCTTTGGATGGACTTACAATGATAAAACTGTAGTTTTTGAAAAATGTATTTTAAATGGTATACCTACATATATGGAATCTGTATATGCTGGAAATACTATTCAGGTTTATAAAAAACACAACAAAAAGTACATCAAAAGAGATAATGGTTCTCCTGTAAATGTGCATAATGAATTAGTTGATGAATATTTAGATGCAAAAGCAGATTATTATTATATGACTGATGACCGCTACTTACCAATGTCAATTAAATCAAAAGAGTTTTTTAAGGTTTTTGGTAAGAAAGAAGTTGAAATGCAGAAGTATGCAAAATCAAATAAATTGAAGTTGAAAAATCAAGCTCATATTCAGATAATTTTTGCTCACTATGAGAGTATTATGAATATCTAAAAACACTATTCTATTTACTTTGAAAAGGATATCTCATTTAGTGAGGTATCCTTTTTTTATGACAATTATAGAATAATCAAATATTAAATTTATATAAACAAAAACCTAAAATTATCATAATTAAAATATACGTTAGTATTTATTGAAATAATTTTCAATTTAATTTACTTACATTGAAAATTATTCAAAATAAATATACTTACCCACAATTTAAATACATTCATGATGAACAAATTTCTAATACTAATAATAGGCCTAATTTTAAGTTCTAACATTCAAGCTCAAAGTATATCGAATGCAAAACCATCTTACGGCACTACATCATTAACTAATTTATACGATCTAGTTGATCCACACCAACAAAATGTCAATATCTATTATGGTAAAAAGGACAGTCAGGTAAAAGGCACTCCATTCTTTAGTAAAGAGTGGCATAATGGTTATGTAGTATTGAATGATAGCTCAAAATTTACCAATCAAGAAATTAAATTTGATGTGATAAATGACGACCTATGGTTAAGAAAAGTAGACGAAAAAGTCATTATCGTCAATAAAAATGATGTCAGTTATTTTGGTTGGGAACAGGAAGGCAAACAGATAGTATTTCAAAAGTGTTTCCTAGATTTCAAAGCAAGATACCTTGAAGTAATCTATAAAGATGATCACTTTCAAGTATTTAAGAAGTATAATAAGAAATTTGTAGCTACAAATGCTTCCGCAAGTAATCCTTATAATTCAGATGCAAAAGATTCATTCAGCTGGGGAAAAGCTCGTTTATATTATATAAATGACAATCAATATGTTCCTCTATCGAGTAAATCAAAAGAGTTCTATAAAATCTTTGGTGCTCTTGATAAACCCATGTATAAATACGCAAAAGAGGAAAATTTAAAGAGAAAAGATAAAGAAGATTTAGAAAAGATCTTTACTCATTACAATGTAATCTCTAAATAAATAAAAGGCAGTCCTATTCATAAAAATAAGGCTGCCTTTACTATTAAGAGTATTTATAAATTTTACTTGGTGGCTCTCCATATTTCTCTTTAAACATTCTACCAAAATGGGTAACACTAATAAAGCCTAAACCATAGGTACAATCTGATACATTGTGAGTGCCCTCAGAAAGCCATTTATAAGCTAAATCAAGTTTATAATCATTGGCATATTTTAATATAGTCACGCCAAAAATTTCTTTAAAAAGCTTCCTTAATTTACTGTAGCCAAAACCTGTTACCTTTTCCATGTCATGAGGTTCACTTTTAGACTCATAATTCTGTTCAAGGTACTTTTGAACCCTAAATGTTTTATCTAAATCATTAGAAGAATAATACTGAGGAATACACTTACCCTCTATTCTAGCATAAAAAGATGACATTGCTTCATATACTAAATCATAGATTATTGATAAGTTTTTTATAGATTGAAAGGCACCAAATTGCTCTGTACAAGCATGTAATTTTTCTAATGTGGTCGATGTTAATGGATTAAATAGCATAAATCCTTTTTTCCCTATTTCAAACACTTCTCCTTTATCTCCTTGAGAAAAATGCTGAAGAAAATTATTTTTGGGTACTGTAAAAATAAAGAATTCGATCTCTTCTTCTTTATCAAATAAGAAGGTTTCCTCTTCTAATGAATTAGAAAAATAACTATAAGGAGTTACTTTTAAATTGAAACTTTCCACATCTTCATCAACTGGAATAAAACGAAAAGGGGAATTAAGGTATACGAATGCATACACCTCTTCCTTTGTTTTTGTTTTCGCTAACTTAAAATCTACTTTAAGCTTCCCTTTTACATGGATAAAGTGAAAGATATTTATCTTTTGGATGGATATTGTTGGAGTACCTTCAAATAAAGATTTATCAAAAGTAATCCCATTAAATCCATTGGGGTCAAGTAAGAATTCTGAGGATATTTCGAATATTCCCATAAATGTTTTCCGATAGTAAAAAAATCATCCTTAAAAATGAAGGGTAAATTACTACTCGATTTTTAATAACAAAAAAAAGTAGTACAGTTTTTTGCTGTACTACCCTAGATACTGCTTAGATACAATTAATATACCTCACCAGTTAATCTTGTTTCTTCAATTTCTATCATTGCACTTAATGCTTGAAGATTAGCATCATGAGATTCTTGTGTTTGATTGTTTTTAAAAGTATGCTGCATTTCTTTGACAGCGCGTTCCAGCTTTATAAGATTGTCTTGACGTTTTTTAATACGTTGACTCAACAATTCATAATATGCTTTTTTCATTTTCTCGGATTTAAAATGCCCATTTGAAGTTGTTTTCTGAACTGGTTGTTCTTCATTTAAAAAAATAGATTTTAATACTCTGATAATACTCATATTATTCCTGATGGTTAGTTATTTGATTAGTTCAAATACTTAAAAAGTAGGATTCTTTTATTGAATTAAGTTACTGCTTAATCATCACGATATTTATTTATGAAAACAAGACAATTAGAAGATAACATTGAGTAGACGTTATTTTTTTAACATTTCATGGTAATATTAGTTCATACATACTTAACATTAACATTCATTTAGATTCATATTACTCTGTATTTAAACTAACTAACTGACAAATAATTATTAGAATAGTACCATTTTAAAGAAAATAACAATGGAAAAATCAGAATTATTGTCATTCGAGATTTCTATTCATAGATGAATTAACAAAAATTTATCTATTTGTTAATATTTGTATATTAAACGAATTCATCAAAAATCTATATGTATTTTTAGAACATAAATTCAATCAATTGTTTAAAACTTCCAATATGAACAAATATCAAAAAATGAGCTTATGCGTCATTGGCGCAAGTGCTTTATTCTATTCATGTGAAAAAGAAGCAAAAATGACTTATCCAGACACAAAAAAAGAAATTGTCATTGATGAGTATTTTGGTAAAAAAGTAGAAGACCCTTATCGTTGGCTAGAAGATGATAAATCTGCTGCTACAGCGGAATGGGTAAAAGATGAAAATACAGTCACTCAAGACTATTTATCTAAAATTCCTTTTAAAAAAGGAATAGCGGAAAGATTAACAGAGTTATGGGACTATGAAAAAGTATCTGCACCAACAAAACATGGTGATTGGCTATATTTTTATAAAAATGATGGCTTACAAAATCAATATGTTCTTTACAGAAAACAAGAAGGAGAACAAATTGATGAAGTATTCTTAGATCCAAATAAATTTTCTGAAGATGGAACTACTTCTTTAGGTACTGTGAAATTTACAGAAGACTCTAAACTTGTAGCATACAGTACTTCTGAGGGTGGATCTGATTGGAGAACAATCCACATTATGGATGTTGATTCTAAAAAAGAAATTGAGGAACCTATCATTGATGCTAAGTTTTCTGGTATCGCTTGGAATGGAACAGAAGGTTTCTATTATAGTTCATACGACAAACCAAAAGAAGGATCTGCACTTTCTGGTATGACGCAACATCATAAATTGATGTACCATAAATTAGGAACAAAACAATCAGAAGATCAGTTGATTTTTGGTGGAGCAGAAACACCTAGAAGATATATCGGTGGATCTGTAACAAATGATCAAAAATATTTAGTAATTACTGCTGCTGAGGCAACTTCAGGTAATGAAATGTATATCCAAGACCTAACGAAAAAGAATGCTCCTATCGTCCCTGTAGTGAAAGGTTTTGACAACAATCATTATGTAGTTTTTGCAAAAGATGGTTACTTATACATTGATACAAACTTAGATGCTCCAAACAATCGTTTGGTAAAAGTGAAAGCTTCTGCTCCTACAACAGAAAATTGGGTGGACGTAATTCCTGAAACTGAAAATGTTCTTTCTGTAGCACCTGCTGGAGGAACTTTCTTCGCTAATTATATAATTGATGCTGTTTCAAAAGTATATCAATATGATTTAGAAGGAAAGCAAATCAGAGAAATTAAGTTACCTGGTTTTGGTTCAGCGAATGGATTCTACGCCAAAGAGGAAGATGAGAAGGTTTTCTATTCTTTCACTTCATATATCTATCCTTCTACTACATTTGAATTAGATATCAAATCAGGTACTTCAACTGAGTATTTAAAATCTAAAGTGAAGTTTGATCCATCTCAATTTGTTTCTGAGCAAGTATTCTATACTTCTAAAGATGGAACAAAAGTACCAATGATGATCACTTATAAAAAAGGTTTAAAGAAAAATGGAGCTAATCCTACAATTCTTTATGGTTACGGAGGATTCAATATCAGCCTTAAACCAAGTTTTAGTACTGCAAATATCGTTTGGTTAGAAAATGGTGGTATTTACGCAGTCGCTAACTTAAGAGGTGGTGGAGAATATGGTGAAAAATGGCATGTTGCTGGTACTAAAATGCAAAAGCAAAATGTTTTTGATGACTTTATTGCAGCAGCCGAATATTTAAAAGGAAATAAATATACTTCTACTGAAAAATTAGCTATCCGTGGTGGATCTAATGGTGGTTTATTAGTAGGTGCTGTGATGACTCAACGCCCTGACTTAATGAAAGTAGCATTCCCTGCTGTTGGTGTTTTAGATATGCTAAGATACAATAAGTTTACAGCAGGTGCAGGTTGGGCATTTGATTATGGTACTGCAGAGGACTCTGAAGAAATGTTTAACTATTTGAAAGGCTATTCTCCTTATCATAATGTAAAACAAGGTGTTAATTACCCTGCGACAATGATTACTACAGCTGATCATGATGATAGAGTTGTTCCTGCTCACTCATTTAAGTTTGCCGCAGAATTACAAGCAAAAGATGCTGGAGAAAATCCAATCCTTATTCGTATTGAAACCAACGCTGGTCATGGTGCTGGTAAACCTACAGATATGATTATTGATGGGTATGCTGACATGTTTGCCTTTGCATGGTACAATATGGGAGAAACTCCTGCTTTAGATCATAAAATTGATGAAAATAAATTATAGATTTTCATTCTGCAAATAATCAAAAAAGGCATTTCTTCAGATGAGGAAATGCCTTTTTAGTAGTTAAAGATTTTTATAAAGAAGAATATAAACCTTCTTTCTTAAATGCTTTAAATGTATTTTTACTTATTTCCTTTGTGCTCTTTACTTCAAAGATTGATACTCCTTCTTTTTGTAAAAATGCATCATAATTGAAATAAAATTCTTCTCTTGAATTGACTTCCCAATGATTTACTTTAAACTCTTCCGCTAAATATTTAGCAGATGTTTTTTGCTCTGTTTCAAAATATTCCCTTAATTCAGGTTGCCTAGCGGGACCATCAATCATTCTAAAAATTACCCCTCCATGATTATTCAAAAGCACTACTTTTAAATTTTGAGGTAAGTAATTATTCCAAAAAGCATTGCGGTCATAGAAAAACGCAAGATCACCTGTTAAAAGAAAATGCTCTTGATCTGGATTAGCAAAAGCATGTCCTATTGCAGTACTTGTACTTCCATCTATCCCACTTGTTCCTCTATTGGCAAATACTTGGACGTCACTTCTTTCTAAACCAATAAAATTAGCATAGCGTACAGACATACTATTAGCTAAATGTAAAGTTGAATTTTCAGGTAAATGATTTATCATATGATTCACCACTTCCAACTCTGAGAAAGATAATAATTCAAAGAAATCAGCTTTCTGTACCCTTACTTTATTGTTTGCTTCTTGCCAATTTTCCAAATATGAGATGTATTCAGAAGTATCAAATTCAATTGAGGCTAACTGATCAAAAAACAATTCCTCCGAAGAACGAATAATTTTAGTCAAAGACATAAATGGATCAGGAACTTCTCCTCCTTCTTGGATATGCCAATGTGCCACTGGTTTATTTTTTCGAAGATATAATTTTAAATTTTTTGAAATAACAGACATGCCAAAAGTAATCAACAAATCTGGTTTTAATACATCGATCTCTTTTGGAGTTAAAAACACGTCTTGGTGAACAATTGCATTCTCAAGACTACCATAATTGGATATTATATCAGAAATGACTGGAAATGGCAATTGATTCAAACAATCAGCGACCTCTTCCTTCGCCTGTCCTTGACCAGCAACAATAAGGATTTTCTTTGCATCTGAAATCGTAGGTAATAATTCCGTTTCCCAAATTTCTTCCTCTAAGTAAGGCTCAGATTGTAACTCTTTGACTATTTTAGGGGTTGTTATATCAAATGAAATCTCTTCCCCTTCTTCAGGATAAAAAGGTTCTCTCAGTGGCCAATTTAAATGTACAGGCCCTCGAGGAAATTGATGGGCAGTTAGTAATGCTTCATTGGTGATTCTTTCCTTATACCACTTCGCATCTTCATGTGATAAGTCAACTGGCATCTGGAAACTCTTTTTGATGTGGTTTCCAAAAATGTTTTGCTGACGTATAGTTTGTCCATCCCATTGATCGATCCATTCTGTTGGACGATCGGCAGTGATTACTACTAATGGGATTCTTTGATAATACGCTTCAGTAATTGCAGGGGTATAATTGAGAGCTGCTGTACCTGAAGTACAAGCTATCGCAACTGGTGCATTTGTTTGTTGAGCAATTCCCATGGCTACAAAAGCCGCAGAACGCTCATCACTCACTGTCAAGGCATTGATCTCAGAATGTCTTGAAAAAGCTAAAGCTAATGGAGCCACTCTTGAACCTGGTGATAAAACAACATTTTTCACACCATGAGCAACAAGTTGAGAGACAAACAACCCAACTTCGTTTAATAATTCTGATCTGTTATGCCCCATTCAACTTATTTCTTTCTTTCCACAACATAAGTAATTAACTCATGCATTGCTTGACGGTATTCAGAATCAGGAAGTTCATCTAAAATTGCTCTACCTTCAGCGATATACGCATGCATGGTTTTTTCAGCATATTCTAATCCTCCTGAATTTCTTACAAAATCAATAATTTCACGTACAACTTTTTGGTTGTTGTTTTGTGTTTTGATCTTAAAAATGATTTCTTTTCTTTTAATCCAGCTTGCATTGTTCAATGCATAGATTAATGGAAGAGTCATTTTTTTCTCTTTTATATCAATACCTAATGGTTTACCAATTTCATCAGTTCCGTAATCAAAAAGGTCATCTTTGATTTGGAAAGCGATACCGATTTTTTCACCCATTAGACGCATTCTTTCGACAATGTCTTTTGGAGCACCTGCAGAAGAGGCTCCAACAGCAGTACATGCGGCAATTAGGGTTGCTGTTTTTTGTCGTATAATTTCAAAATATACATCTTCAGTGATATCAAGTCGACGTGCTTTTTCAATTTGCATCAACTCTCCCTCACTCATTTCTCTTACAGCAGTGGATACATACTTTAAAAGTTCAAAATCTTCGTTTTCAACAGACAATAGTAAGCCTTTAGACAACAAATAATCTCCTACGAGTACAGCAGTTTTATTTTTCCATAATGCTTTGATAGAAAAAAATCCTCTTCTGTAATCTGCATCATCTACAACATCATCATGTACTAGAGTAGCAGTATGTAGTAATTCAATTAAAGCAGCACCTCTATATGTTTTATCGATAATCTCGCCCGTTGCTCCAGCAGTCAAAAACACCATGATTGGTCTCATCTGCTTTCCTTTACTCTTTACGATGTAGCTCATGATTCTATCAAGAAGTGCTACATCGCTTTTCATAAACTGGCGAAATTTCTTTTCAAACTCTTTCATTTGGTCCTGAACTGGACGCTGAAAATCCCCTAATACCTTCGGCATATTCTTATTTCTTCGTAACTGGAACGTAAGCTATTTTCTTTGTATCAAAGAATTCCTCTTCGTACAAATCTTTCATATCAAACAACTTGTACTTCTTTTTGTTTAGCTTAGAGAATTCCTCTGTAAGATCTCCTCCCTTTAAACAAATAATTCCATTGTTCATTTCGTGACCTTGTTGGAAAGCCACTTTAGAACGTACCCATCTTAGGAGCACATCTATCCTTGTTACTGCACGAGATACAACAAAGTCGTATTCACCATCCACTTTTTCAGCACGCATTTGTTCAGCTTTCACATTAGTCAAACCAATTGTTTTTGCAATTTCATTGACTACGTTAATCTTCTTCGCAATTGAATCCACTAAGTGAAATTTCACATCTGGGAACATAATTGCCAAAGGAATACCAGGAAATCCTCCACCCGTTCCAACATCTAAGATTTCAGTACCGGGTTTGAATTGGATTATTTTAGCGATGCTTAATGAATGAAGAACGTGACGTTCATATAAGTTATCAATATCTTTTCTTGAGATAACATTTACTTTTTCATTCCACTCAGCGTATAAATCTTTAAGTTGAGAGAATTGATGTTTTTGTACTGATGTTAAATCAGGAAAATATTTTTCGATAATATCTATTTGTGCCATAAATTTCTTTTTCACTTTTCTAAACCACCAAATTTAAGCATAATTAAAAGGTATCTTAAATTTATTGTTCGGTTTATCCCTAATATTTCTCAAAGCTACATTAATAATTGATGATCACATAGTAAAAATGACTCTCTTTGAATTAATTTTCCTTAATCGAATCTATAATTATACTTTTTTGATATTAAATGTAAAGGGATAGTGCAATATGTAAGGTTTATCACTTCAGTGCGACTTTTTTGATGACAACCTTTAGAAACTAACAACGAAATGAACTTTACCTTAGAATAATACAAACATAAAACTCGTGATCTGTTAATTTTTTAATTGATTTTCTTAAAAAAAAGTAGAAATACCACATCTATTCGTACATGAGAATTGAACAAAACAAAGATTATTAGTGTAGTAAGGGCAAATCATATGGAAAACTATCCCGTTAAATTTTTAAGCATATAATGAGTATGACCAACTTTACCACAGATCTAAATAGTAAGAAAAATACGCTTACAATAAGAATGAGAGGCTTTTTCCAGCCTGAGAAATTCATTGAGAGTATTGAAAGTACACTCAAAGATATTCAAGTAGCAAAACCGGAAATTATCTTATTAGATGCACGGTTTATTCAAAGTGGTTGGATGTCATCTAATCCTTGGTTGGTAAGTTGGTATTTACCAAAAATATTATTGTTAAAAGTAAAGCACTTTGGTGTCATCATCGAGGATGATTG
Organism: Flammeovirga sp. AWQ4_249; assembly: GCF_056161045.1. NCBI lineage: Bacteria > Pseudomonadati > Bacteroidota > Cytophagia > Cytophagales > Flammeovirgaceae > Flammeovirga > Flammeovirga sp. AWQ4_249. The sequence continues at coordinate 35,047 of NZ_JBSWYJ010000036.1, read as the reverse complement.
TGACCCATTTACTCAATTCTCTATCATTAACCTTGAACATTTATTAGAGAATGAATCTAGTATCAAAATTAAATTATTTGAATCTCCAGAGGAAGCAGCTATTTGGAGCAGAGATAACTTAAAAGCAGCATAAAAGCATTTAAATTTTGGGTGGTTTATCACAGATTATTCTGTGTAGAGGGGTCTCTTTGGTCGGAGACTCCATTTTTTTTAACAGAAAAACCCTCATGGAAATTACTCCATAAGGGTTATTGCATTAATTCGCTCGGAAAAGTTATTTGTGAACTTCGTAATGGTTTTCCATTTTCAATGTTATACCATTCGAGTAATACACAATTGCATATTTTTTAGAACTTTTTCTGTAAACTTCTATTCTTTCAACTCTCTGATTTTCATGTGTTTTAAAAACTTGTTTTACATAGCCATCTTGTGTATTACAAGTGTCTATAAGTCTTAATTTATAAGTTTGTTGTGCGAATGCAAATACTTTATTAGTTGCAATCAATTGAATTTCTCCATTAATAACTTTTGGAGGTTTACCATCATGTCGATCAGTTGTTCTTCTTACTACACTGATGGTTTGGGCATTTATTGCAATGGCTGAGAATATAATTAATAAGGTCGTTAAGATTGTTTTCATAATAAAGAATTGATGCATATAAATTCTAGATATAAAAACTCCTTTTACGAAAAAAAGTATACGTTGATTATGAATTGTTTGATAAATAATCAGTGTATACTTCTTTATCTCAAGCAATTAACTCCTTAATTATTTCTTTATAGTTGACCTTAATTCCTTATTTACCACTATGATTAACCATGTAATAAAGAAAAAGATAAAACCATACATCAGAAGGTTTGTTTTGTCTGTATATTTTTGTGCTTGTGATTCATGCATAGCAATTTGAATAATTCTCAGATTGGCAATGGATAATCCAAATATCAACATAAACCTATATATTTTTTTCTTTGAGTTCATAGTAAAGGGCACGAAGGCAGTTAGGTTGAATAAATTTTCAATACGCAACCAAAGCATATTGAGAGTTAAGTAGTTACATTCAAGCTAACGATATACTATATAGGTTTGAGCGTAAATATTATTTAATCATAACAGAAAATGAATGGTTTCGGGATAAGATCATCAAGCTATGATGATCAAGGTCACTGAAATTATAGTGTAGTGACGATATTTATTTATTTCAAAAAGCTGAAGGAATAAAAAAACCGTAATAGATGACTATCACGGTTCTATATATCTTAATCGGATGGCTTAACGAAAAGCTTTATCAAAAAACTTATAATGCATACCGTCAGAGTATTCAAATTTGAAGAGTTTACATTTTGACTTTTCCCACCCGTAGTTTACAATTTGTTCAACAGGTTTATCAAACTTGTAAACGTTATCTTCCTCATCTTTATACCAATAATGGGTTGACGTTTGATCATACATTCTTAGTGATGAATTTACTTTTTCATCTCCTCCTATTTTTACTTGTATTTTAAAATGACCAACACTTATTTTCTCTAACATTAAGGTAGAAGTCACATTTTTCCTTTCCACTTTTTCGTCTCCATTTTCCTTTGCCTCTTTTCCTTTCATATTTTTTATTTCGACAGATTTAAAGTCATGAGTCATTGATTGACCTATTGCAAAGGATGAGAATAGTACAAATGAGAGAAATAGTATAATCTTTTTCATTGAATTCTAATTGGGTTAATTTATACACTAGAATTTACAACATTTTAAAGAAAAAAAGAAAGGTTTTATTTCCAAATAAATGAATGCAAGAGTCTGTTAATAAATAAAATACCCTTTTCTAATCAATTTTGAAATCACTTAAGTTGACATCCTATAACATTGTTAGGACTAGATAAAGAAAACAATTTGTATTTTTGCTTACGGAGAATAACATTCAAATGATGAATAAAGCAGTACAAGAAAAATTAGTATTAGGAATTGACCCTGGTACGCAGGTAATGGGGTATGGATTAATTTTAGCTAAAGGTCAAAAACTTACGCTAATACAATATGGCGTTATTCATCTCAAAAAATATGCTTCACATGCCTTAAAACTTCAGAAAATACATGAAAGAGTAACCTCCATTTTGGAAGAATATGCTCCTGATGAAGTGGCTTTGGAAGCTCCTTTTGTAGGACAAAATGTACAATCTGCGTTAAAATTGGGAAGGGCACAAGGTGTGGCGATGTCTGCCGCTTTGATGAGAGATATTCCCATTACAGAGTATGCTCCCAAGAAAGTAAAATCTGCAGTTACTGGAAATGGCAATGCTTCAAAAGAGCAAGTTTCTAATATGATAGAGAAGCTTTTGAAGTTCAAAATTGATGATGGAACAATGTTCGATGCTACCGATGCATTAGGCGTTGCAATTACTCATATCTTTCAAAATGGAGTCAATACTTCTAAAAAGAAATCATGGTCGAATTTTATTGCAGACAACCCCAATAGAGTATCAAAAATTAAAAAGTAATTAGTGTATCATACTTTTCTTTAGGTCTAAAGGGACATTAATGATAAACGAACTTCCTTTTCCCACTATACTTTGGCAAGTAATTTTACATTTCATCGCATCGATAAATTTCTTGGCAATACTTAATCCTAGACCGGTAGATGATTCTCCAGCAGTAGGTTTTGCCGAAAGACGTTGAAATTTACCAAACATTCTTTTTTGATCTGATTCAGAAATTCCTGGTCCATTATCTCTAATTTCCACTCTTGCTTCTGAATCATTATGCATTGAAACAATAACATTAATTTGTTCATTGTTAGGTGAAAATTTAATTGCATTACTCAGCAAGTTATCTAATACCTGCCTTACACCATTTGGATCAGCAAAAACAGCAATAGGTTTTAAATGTTGTATAATTTCAATACCTTTTCTTTTTGCTCGATGCTCACAATGTTCAACTACATTCTCTACAACCTCATCTAAATCAAAAGATTCAAATGTTAGGTTCATATGCCCTGCCTCAATTGCTTTTACATCTAGAATTCTAGTGATCATCTCATTCATTCTAAGTAATGCATTTTTTACTCCAGTAGCACATTCTTGATTATCACCATCTAGTTCACACTCTAAAATTTGAGATAATGAAAGTGCAGATGTTAATGGATTCCTCAAGTCATGGGCAACAACACCAATCAAATGATTTTTTTCTTCATTTAATTTATTCAACACTTCATTGTGTTCTTTCACTTCTTCATTTTTAAGTGCTAATTCTTTTTGTTGATGTTGCAATAGCTCATTGGCAGCCGTTAATCTCTTTGTTAATTCACGCTGTTTGAGACGTTCTTTAATAAAAATCATGATCACTCCTATCAACAAGAAAGAAATAATAAGAGAAGCTACAGTCAATACCAACTGCTTTTCCATTTTTGCTTCTTGTGCCTTTTTCTGTTCTATTAATAGGTTGTTTTGAGCTTCTTGTTGAGAGAATTTTACTTCATTTTCAAGCTGTGCTACTTCTCTCATTTTTTCTTGTGTGAAAACACTATCGTATAAATCGTGAGACTCTTTTTGATAACGGTAAGCTAATTTAAAATCACCTTTTCTTTCATAAATTTGAGACATCTGGAAAGCAGCCCCCATTAGTTCATGTTTTGCCTCTAAATCCAGTGCCATTTTATAACTTTTCATTGCATAATGTGTCGCAGAATCCAATCGATTTAACTCTAAATATAAACCGGCAATATTGGCTCCTACAGATGCAAGACCTCTCCTATCTTCATTTTTAGTCATTATACTATAGGCATCTTTATACGCTCTTAAACACTGCCCTATATCTCCTACTTCTCTAAAAACGATGGCAATATCATTATAAGAATAAGCCAATTCATTGGTTCTGTTTCCTTTTTTCCTAATCTCAATAGCCTTCTTATGATAAGAAAGTGATTTTGTATACATCTGCTTATAATACAACACGTTGGCTAGGTTGGAATAAACCAAAGCTCGCAAAGGTTCAGGTGAATTTGGTGTTAATAGTTTTAACCCTTTTTTATAATACTCATAAGCTTTATCATGTTCAGATTGCACTTCATAGGATTTTCCTAAATTCTGTAGGGATTGATTCCAAGCTGTTGAATCATTTAAACGCTCAGCAATACTTATCGATTCATAATAATCTTTCATGGCTTCACTATATTCCGCTTGGTAATAATGTGCCACTCCTTTTAGATGATGCGCTTTTTGTAAGCTTTTTTGTTTATCTAACTGAAGAGAAAACATGATTGCTTTATCTGCAAAATAGAGGGCAGAATCTTGATCCACTTGAATATAAAGTTGACTTAGGCGAAGAATATTTTTAATATAATCTTCATCCATTTCATGCATGGATAATTCATGTTTGAGACTATCTATTTTTACATTTCTAAGTTGTTGTAAAGATTGAGCAGATAGTTGCAAAGAGAGAACGAACGTAAATAATAGTATAAAGAGTTTCAAACCGTAGTAATATAATAGAGTAAGTAGATGTATAATCCAAGTTGGACTTCAATATATAAAGACAATGCTTATGGAGAAAGGTTGCGCTAAAAATAAATTAACTGTTTAATTTTTTTTATGTTAATTGTTAAAATACCCTTTCTGATATTTAGATAATATATAAAATTTAATTTACTTTCAGTAAATATTTATAAGAATAAACAAGTTCGCTCTTAACCATTTATGCCATAGTAGTGTCAAATTATAGAGCATAAATGTTTAAAAACTATAATCTATATGTCAACAAAAACTTTTATTACCTTATCCATTTTACTATTTATCTCCAATTACTCTTTTGGACAACAAATATTGTCCGGGTTAGTCATTGATGCGGATACCAAAGAACCTCTCCCTTTTACCAATATCTTATATCCTGTAGAAGGTGAAGGTACAGTATCCAATGCTGAAGGAACTTATATTATTAATTTATCAAACTTCGATCCTACAGATTCCATTTCATTTTCCTATGGTGGTTACACATCAGTAAGTTATTGTATTAAGGATATCAACAAACAAGAGACATTAAATATTAGTCTTGAACCGTTAATTATTAGCCTTGAAGAAGTAGTCATTACTGATAAAAATATAAAGGTCAAAGATATCATCAAGTTGGTAGAGGAAAATTATGAAAAAAATTATAAGAAAGATAGTGTCATGGAAGACATCTTTACACATTCTTTCTCTAAAACTAAAATGAATAAAGACAATCCTCTTACCGTAAAAAAGTCTAGTTTCGATGAGATAAGCCAAGTAAAAAACAAAGAAATATTAGACCGTTTACCGGATGAGTTCATCAATTACGTTGATGGTAGACATTCAATTTATACGTCAGATGGAAAAACAAAATTAAAGACACATAAAGCCATTTCATTAGAAGAAAGTTCTCTTGAAAAAATAAACGATGAGCTGGAAAGTACTTTTAAGTTTCTAGCTGAGGATATCGAAAGTACTTACAAAGAAAAAGATGTTTACTACAAAGTAAGAACAGGAATTATTGGAGGCAAATTGAATGATGATAGTGATGCAAAGGAAGATTCTGTTGAAATGGAACCTTCTAAAATGTTTGATTCTTTGAGTTATAACATTAAAACGATGTATGTAAAATCAAGTATCAATTCAATATTCGATAATGTTACAGACGTGGACAGTGATTATTTAGAATTTGTCTCAAAACCTGGGAAATATGACTATGAACTTGAAGGAGCAACAATGATAGATGAAGATGTTGCTTATAAAATATCATTTATCCCAAAAAACGGAGGTACATTTAAGGGAGTTATGTATGTCTCTTCTGAAACCTATGCAATTTTACAAATGAATGTAGAATACGCACCTGGAAAAAGAGGCAAACATATTCAATTATTAGGAATTGGCTATTCTGAAAATTATAAAAAAGCGAAGGTTATTTTTGAGAAATTTAAAAATTCGTACTACGTAAAATACATTTACCTACAAGAAGACATTTCATTTTCTGTTGAAAGAAATTTTGCCTTACTAAAAAAGAAAAAGCGTTTTATGTTCGATAAAACCTTAGAGGAGATCAAGATTAAAACAAACCTTCATATGACCTCATCCGACACGAAAGAATTACTCGTTTTACATAGAGAAGAGATCACTCCAAAACAGTTTGAAGATTTAAAAGAGCAAGATATTGTAAAAATCATGAAAGAAGTTACAAATTCAATTGCTTTATGGGACGGAGGTACTATGATTGCTCCTACTAAGGAAATGAAAGAATATCAGCGAAAAGAAGAATATTAAAGGAAAAGAAAACGCCCTATTGATTAGTTAATAAGGCGTTTTTTTATTTCGTATTCATACTTTCCATTATTGTTAAGATCAGTATAAATAATAGTATCTCCATTTTCACAAATGGATTCAACATATTCGTAAAATCCATCTTGATCTTTATCTTCATAGATCCCAGTATATCTATGTCCAAAATCATAACTATACACTATTTCATAAATTCCATTTTCATCTTTATCAATCATATCAGAAACAGGGCCTTTACCATTTGCATAGAGTAATCTTTTCTCATAATTATTATCAAAGTTTTCATCTGTGGCCTTTTCAAGAATATGAAAAGTATTTTTCTTTTTTATAGTATTTAAAGTGTAATCCCCATTCCATTCATAAAGGAAATTTTGATCCTCTTGATACCTTCCAAAATACATAAAATGTAAAACGATAAGTGTCATGATTAAGGCATAAACTCTTAGGCCCACTAAGCCATAGTTTGTTTTGTTTTGTTGTTTTTCTTCTGTGGTCTCCATCTTAAAAAATTTATATCTTAATCAAATATATGAAAACAATTATTCTTTTGTAAAAAAAGTACAATCAAGCTCTTCAAAAACACGATAATCCTTCTTCCACTCTTCCATTGGTTTTTGTTTGTTGATCTCTACCCTGCCTTTCCACCAATTGTTGTAAGATTCATAATATGGATTATTACATAATTTCAACGCTATTAATGCCTTTTCATGAGAATATTCTGAAGTAAAAATATCATGAAAATAAGATCTTCCTTCTTGATTTTCCTCTAAAGTTGGGAAAACCTTATCATTTACATCTTGAATACTTTGAAAGTTCTGTAAATAGTCAGCTATCTCTTATTCGATACTATGATAATACGCTTCAGGAGGTGTCTTTTTGGCAAAAAGGACTAAATGACTGAGAAATAAAAAAGAAAATAAGAGCGATAAACGTCTCATGATAGTTTGTATAGATTTAGTTTGCAATTCGTTAAGCATTCAGAAGTTTGTTGTACTCCTTCATTAGTTTTTGTCGATGCAATATACAATACAAATTTGATTGTCAGTAATTTAAACCAAAATAATCCTACAACTTTTTAATAATTACTTCTCCATATAGAAATTTCATAGCCTTCATTCCTACTACATACGTATCTTTATCCTCCTTTTCATTCAAGTAAACTCTTAAATAAGTACAAAAAAGTTTTGAAAATAAGTGGAATTCTCTACTTTTGTAGTCCGCTCATATGAGAGTGGCCAGTTAACATTGGGGTCGACTGGTTTTGACAGGTTGATATTTTGCAAGTATAAGCATGCAGGCTCATGGGATGAGAGCCTTGAAAGATAATTCCAAAATCTAGTTGGCAACAATTCGTTTGCTATGGCTGCCTAGTCTCCCTTAGGGTTGTAGACACATGGGCTTAAATGGTTGAACACGTATCGTGTTCCCGAGCTACATCGTCCTTTGCCTTGATCTTTGGGCGAAGAATCGGCGGTGCCGTAATCATTGATCTAGTCTGATTCCTGCTGTGGGATGAGGATGAAGCTTTAAGCAGATAAGGATATATTTTGGTTGTTTCCGGCGGGATATATTTCGAAAATTTAAGTGAAACTAAGCATGTAGAAGGCTTGACAGAGTACTTCTCTGGACGAGGGTTCGACTCCCTCCGACTCCACTAGAAACCCGCTTTACGTATACGTGAGGCGGGTTTTTCTGTTATTTGGGGTCAACTATGGTCATAACATAATTTTAATTTCAAACCTTCCCAATTCACACGAATTCCCTTTAATTTGAATTAAATAAGAAAGTTTTTATTCTCCTAATCTCTTTTCTAATGTGTTAAAATGAACAGAACAGTATTTTCCCGTTTTTTTCCCTCCAAAATTGAGTAATACTGTACAGAATTGTATTATCAAGAATTTCAACTTTGTATTCACTAAAACAAGCAAATTGTTAAAAGAGAGGATAAGAAATTTTCTATGATTCAATAGCAATAAATAATGGTTTCAATTTTTCTTTTAAATCGTATTTTGAAGGATCAAATTCTTTAAACACGACATCCTTCACTATTTCAGATCCTCCGATAAAAGGTAATTTTGTAACAGTTTTATGTTGCTTACCAAACATATGATACTTCTTTAGAATGGCTTGTTCTGCTAATGAAACATCTATCATTCTTCCTTCGAACTCATAGAGAGGTATAATTCTATATACACCATTATCTCTTTTACTCATAAACCTTTTCTTTGAGTTTTTCGAAGTTACTCCAACCTTCAATAATACCTCTCCTGTCAAGTAAGAGGTCACAATTACAAAATATAAAATTGCTTTTCGGTTGGGAGTCTTCTTGGCTTGAGAATGAAACCATCCTTGAAAAAGCCATTTCCCCTGCATGATATTTTCAGGAATGATAGTCACTTCACAATTCAATTCTTTAGAAAAGTATAATTGCTTTTTTGTCGCACCTTTCCATTTTTCTATTGGGGTTAATTCTCCTTTGCAAAAGTTGTCTACAAAGTATTTCTGTGGATCTACCAAACTGATAAAACTAATCCATCTATTGTTCATCACTTGAGAGGGCTTTACCCAAACTTCTGCATTCCATTCTTTGGAGAAATACCTTTGCTTTCTATCTACTCTCGTCCATGGATCAATGAGAGTTAAATCACCTCTTCCATAATTATCAATAAAATGTTGTTGAGGGTCAACTAAACTTGCATAGCTGATCCAACCACCTTGTATCATTTTATCTGGTGTAATAAATACTTCAGCCTTGTAGGAATTTGAAAAGTATTTTTGTCTTTTCATTGTTCCCTTCCATTTTTCAAGGGGAGTCAAATCGTTTCTTCCATAGTTATCCAAAAAGTACTGTTGCGGATCTACTAAACTGATAAAACTAATCCAGCTTCCATTGATAATCTTAGATGGAGTAACCCATACGGGAGCATTCCATTCCTTAGAAAAATATTTCTGTTTTGAAGTGGACTTTTTCCATGGATCTATTGGAGTCAGATCACCTCTACCATAGTTTTCCAAAAAGTACTGTTGGGGATTGACTAAACTGGTAAACGAGAGCCAATGTCCACAGGACATAATAGATGATGGGGTGATATAAACCTCTGTATTCCATTCTTTGGAGAAGTATATCTGTTTGTTATTGGTACCTTTCCATTTTTCTCTTGGAGATAAATCTCCTCTTCCATAATTTTTCAGGAAATACTCTTGGGGGTCTACTAGACTTTGGAATTTAATCCAATGTCCTCCTGACATTATGGAATCAGGTGTTATCCATACTTCAGCATTCCATTCTTTCGAAAAGTATTTTTGTTTTCTACTTACGCCTTGCCATGGATCTATTGGTGTTAAATCACTTTTACTAAAGTTATCTAAAAAATACTGTTGAGGATCTACTACATTTTTGATACTTAACCATCCTTCCTGAATTATACTATCAGGGGTAACCCATACTTCTGCATTGTACTTTTTAGAAAAATATTTCTGTCTCTTCATTGTACCTTTCCAATCATCTATTGGCATCAAATCACCCCTTCCGTACTTCTCTAGAAAGTACTTTTGAGGGTTTATCAGACTAATAAAGCTAACTGTATGTCCTTTGAGAAGAGAAGATGGTCTGGCGTAAACTTCAGCATTAAGTTTCTCTGAATAGGCCTTATGTTTATGCGATCTACCCTGATAAGGTTCCAATAAAAATAGCCTTAGTTTATTCACTGCTGATAATAGCTTTACATCTTTTATTGTATGATTAAAAGAGATCATAAAAGCATTTGATTAAAGGGTCAAACATTAATTTCAATGCCAAAATTGGGAGAAAGAAATCTGAATTAAATACACCTTTAACATATCAGCAAGTTGATTTAAGAGCTTTGTTTACTATTTAACTTTACTACCGAACCCTATCCATTCATTAATTTGGTTTGATGAAAATGGTTTATTCAAATTTTATAAAACTTCTCAAGATCAATCTCCTAAAATCATTTTTATAAATTGTCATTCTAATGGGTATATGAACCTACTATAAAAAACACCCCCACTCAATTATCAATGGGAAAGTACCCCCCTCTCCTTTATTTTAATACTATAAGTTAGACAGAGCATTCTTTAGGACTGTCATAAATTTTGTGGCAACTTTGCCACTATAAAAATGGCAAGATTTCTTTGGGTTTGTATACCTCTAAATGACCGGTTCTCCCGTTTGGAAAGTGAGCAGATGAGCTAAAGAATTAGTCGTAGAGCATAGAAATATTGGGACCAATGCCGACACTCCATGCTTCACTTAAGGGTAATTGTAGTGAAGGTGAATAGGTTACTTTTAAAGGGTCTTGCTGAGAGATCGTGACGGTATTCCCAATGTTTAAGGCTTTGGTTAACATTCCTATTCCTTCACCTAAAGACATATTTTGCATGTCTTTAAATTGCTCCAAGAGTTTTAAGTTGGGACTTTGGATTTCTTTTTGGGGATCAAAACCATTGGTATATTGCATGGCGACTTGATCTATTCCTTTTTTACCAAATCCTACTGTGACTCCTGCCACTATCCCCCAATCATTGTATTGGTAATGATAGTTGATATCAGTATGTAAAGTGATGATTTTGTCTTTCTTATTTTTCCATGCGTAACCTCCTCCCACACTGAAATAATTAGTATGAGCTTGCCATCCATGTCCTAAAGTCAACATTCCCTTTCTTTCTTCTCCCAATCTGTATTTTAGCTTGCTTTCTGCTAACCAACGCTCAGCGGTATCCAAATTCAATGAATCTGTATTGAAAGAGATATTTAACCCAAACAAGGCTTCTAATTCCCAACGTTTGTAACGGTAGCTTAGGCCTGTAGTTAGATATGGGGCAATACTCCAATTCTCGTTTAAGGCAATATCTCCTTCCTGCACTTTTGGATTAAAGGGCATTATTCCTAATCTACCACCCACAAAAGGAATCAATTGTGACACCTCTCCTATTTGAAACAAGCTGTCTTCCAATTGTTGTTGTTGGAGGGTAGCTTGATGCAGTTTTAGTTGGGAGAGTGAGGGGTAGGTTTGTGCCTGCAACACCTCTATTGAGAAAAATAATAGCAAGAAGAGAGTGTATCTCATTTTTTGATGTTTGCTTTTGATTATTGTGTTTATAAGTTTGGAAACTTATTCGATAGGTAAGTTGAAAGCTTTTAATCAAAAACTATCTTTCCTTTTCTACTTCTCCATACTTATTTAAGTGTTCTTCCTCATTTTTTAATTCATGTAAGTATGAATTTCTTGGATAATACCTAAGTTCCCTAATATATTTCTTATCACGAGAAATAACTGTCATCTTATTACTATTAGCATTCTTTATCAAACTATCTTTTGGACTAATTTTAACATAATCATTATCTTCTTGAAATAAAAAGTAAATACTATCCTTAGATGTTGTGATAACGTAATTAAAAGTTCTATTCTTAGAATATTCTTTAATTTCATATTTAAAAGCGCTGAAATAGTTAATTAAAAAATACTTCCTATCTTCATTTTTCACTTCATAATCACTATATATCTTCATAAGAAGAAATAATGGCAAACCAATAATAAACCAAAGAATTGCTATCTTATTTTTCATTTTTTATTAGATCATTGTAACCTTCAAAAACTTTTGTTGTATTCTTTTGAACCCCCAAATTATATCCAGGAGTTAGTCCTATACCATATGTATTATACTTGTCATCATTTAATGGAAGAGTTAATATTAAACTTGCCCTAATCCATGGGATTGGAAATGGAAATGTATATGAATATGATCCACCTCCATAATTGTTTTCTAAACTAAAATCTTTAGCATCACCTGTATATGTATATATATTTCCAAAAGGTGCTAGACCAAATATACTACCTTCACCTAAATTTACTCCTTCACTTGCTGTAAAAAATCTCTTTGAATCCCATTTATCTTTTCCTGTAAAAGCAAGGACATCTCCTGTCGAATAACCCTCCATTATTACAGGAGTAGCAAGACCACCATCAATAGCATTTGGAGTAAATACATTTCTATATTCATCTACAATTATATCTGTAATGATTTCACGATCGTTACCTGCACTTATAAATCCTTCTGCATTAAACACATCTATCGTTCCAGTATAATTACCTGTGAAAGTATATGGTTCTTCATAATATATTTCGCTAGTTTTAGATGGCTTTACATTATCTACATATGAACCCCATGATTCATTATATGCTGAACCTACAGGAACTTGCTTTCCATCCTTTATCCAATAAATTCTATCAAGCCCTGAATCTTTTACAATTGTAACATTCTTTGTCTTATAATCGATATAAATAAAATCATCCGGTTTTCTACCATCTGAATCAATAAACCTAATAGGATTATCAAAAGCATAATTATAAACTGAATGCCTTGTCATTTTTTCTGCTAAAGGATCCACTGCAAACCATCTTCCGGTTTTTACATCTAACATCCTAGCACCGTAATCATAAAACCCTATCTCCTCTTGTTTCTCCTTCCCATTGTATTGGAATTTATGATCAGGAGTACCTTTCTTCTCAATACCCGCCATATTCATACCAAATGGGTAGTAGTGGTTTTCTTGGACGATATAATTATCAAAAGTAATCGTTACATCATCGAAGTAAACATTTACATCAGGAGTTTCGTTTTCGAAAGAGATCTCAATGTATTCAACACCTTCAGGAACAACTAAATTATGTTCTATTAATTGCCATTGATTTGCTACGGTAATTTCTTTCTTGATGTCCTCTTCCTCACTGTCTACAAATTTCACCCTAAAGAAAGCTGTTGGCGTTGGGTCATCACCACTTGAGAATGTCATTAATGGAAGTGACATTTGCGTACCGTCACCATTAGTAGAAGTTCCTTCACCATCTATTTGAGTAGTAGAACCAGAGTTCATATCACTCATCTGAGATTGGGTTGCCGTTTGATCATCATCTTCAATGTAGTATCCATAAGCACCAATGTAAATCTTCTCACCCGCTTCTACCGGAATTGTTATCGAAGCTCCAACACTAGCTCCCTCTACTATATGTACCTTTCCTTGTCTACCTCCAACGGCAGCTACAATATCCTCTTCTGTAAGGTTAAATTGAGATTCAGTATCTTCAAAATCCTCTTCAATCACTTCATCTAATCTCACTGAAGCCCTTAAGTTACCTAAGTGGTCTTTGTAGTGGTATTCTTGGATTAAAGATTCAGAAGCAAAACGTGTTTTTACACCAGCATCAGCCGTAAGAATTCTACCTTCTGCTGTATGTAAGAATTGAAGCTTGTCTCCATCCCCTTTGTCTTCATAGACAAAACTACCAATATATTTGGTCACTGTTGTTTTGAATACCTCATCTTCACCTTTAATGTTAGCTGTTTTCTGTAACTTAATACCTGCAGCATCATATAAATACTCAACTGAGTTTCCGTTATCAAAAGTTATTAAGGTAGGCAAATTCAAGTGATTGTATTCAATACTTGTGATACCCTTATTTTCATCCTTTTCAAGATTACCATTTACATCATAGCTAAATGCTTGTCCTGTACCCGCATCAAAGAAACTATTGTCCTTTTTAAAATCAGCCGGTTTATAGTCCGATGCATCAGCAACATCTAGCAGTTGATTACTATTCGGAAGATAGCTATATGTTAGTTGATCAATTTGACCATATCCAGGAGTTTCTTGTTCCTTCCTAAAACCTTGTCGGAATAAACTTAAGATATTGCCGTTAGCGTCATACTCAATTCCCCCATCAATATCATTACCCGTTACATCATAATCCTCCGTACTATTATTACTATTATAATCTGCCTTCTTCAATCGATTTAGCATATCATAAGAATACTCATAGCTTCTATAGTTTGTAGGATCATTGAACGATTGCCATGATTGTTTAGCGATGTTACCATTAAACTGAGCATCAACGTTGAGTGCTTCAAGCTTATCCTCTGTGTAATATAAATTCTGAATAAATGGTTGTGACTTCGTAAGGTTTTGAGCATCAGCATTTACTCCCATTGACCATCCTCTGATATTGTAAGAATAGTTATGAAGAAGAGGTTGTTCTTTAGTACCTGCAGTCTTTTTAACTAACTCACCAAGTTCGTTGTATTCAAATCTTGTGGTATCAGAAACTACCGTATTCTCCCCACTTAGGTTTTCTCTTTCTGTTGTATTTGTTGTTTCTAATAATCTTCCTACATGATCATAAGTATTTTCATTAGCGACATAGATATGTTCAGTAGTAGTACTATGATCTAAATACGTTTTTACTACTTCACCTGAGAAATTGTATTGGTTGGTTACGATATCAATATCCTCAATTGACTCTGTTTGAGTCTGTGTCACTCGATATTTATGATCATAATAAGTCACAGTAGTTAGGAATTGATTAGTTCCTAGAACCCTTACTTTACTACCTGTAATTTGTCCTTTTATAGAAGGTAAGGCAGAAGGTTTTTCAATACCATATTCAAGATCTTCATCAAATTTATCATCATATTCAACAAATCCCATCGTACCATCTAACCAATCATAATCATTATAATAAGTGACTGAAAGAATATCATCTGCTGCAATAGATGGTAAAGAAACGTTCGTATAATCTTCTAAAATACCACCCCTAGATTCAAAACGATTTGTATAACTTTCAGCATCTGCAAGATCAACCTTCAAATCATTGATTTCTTGTTCTGTGAATACTTTAATACCAGAGATTACTGGACGGTTAAAAGCATCATACTTAGTGAAAATCCACTTATCTTCTTGAGCTAAATTAGCATCTTGTGTTAACACTAATCTATCCCAATGATCATAGACCATATATTCCCATCCTTTACCAGGAAGTTTTTTAGCTATCAAACGGTTCTGATCATCATATTGATATTGGTAACAAAGATTTTCGATAATTTCATTTGAAATCGTAGATGATTCACCAATACCTTCTACTGCTAATGGAGGAATAACTAATTCTAGATTACCATAAACATCATATGTATAATAAGTGTCGTTGTAAGTTACTAAACCAGTATTCTGATCAAGTCCATTTTGAACTCTTTTGAGAATGACTTGACCGTATTGATCTTTGACTTCAACCGTAAAATTACCATGTTCATCTGAAGATTCGGATATATTTAAAACTCCTTCTTCGTATAAACCAGAAACAGCTGTTCCATCAACGATTTTAATTTGATCATCAAAAGTATTTAACCTTGTATTAGCTTTAATACTATGTTCTAATTTTGATTGCCCTAAAAGACCAGTCCATTCATCTCCCTCTGCAGAACTTTTAACTACTCTGTTTAAAGGGGAACCATCAAACCTAGCCTCAGAGAATGGGTAACTAGACCTCTTAGAAACTTCAACAGTAGATTTATAATACGTTTGTAGTTCGGAAAGAGGACTTTCCTTTAACTCACCATTATTCTCATTTGACACGTAACTTAAATATTGTCTATTTTCTCTATCAAACTCATCATAGTTTTTAGGACTTACAATATCATAGCCATTTGTACTTCCTTTCTCTTGAACAGATTGGATTGGGCGTCCTAAATGGTCAAAATAATTTGTAGATTTTAAAGTACCAAAGTCATCTTGATAATTACCTGATAAAACACCTTCCTTATTTAACCCTGGTTTTCTAGCTACATAAGTAGATATATAATTGATATTTTCTTTATCAAGTTCTTGAGTAAAGCCTGTAGAATTAGAATTCACTTCATCCTCAATTATTATCCAAGAGATATTTTCTGACCACAAGCCAGTTTCCTTATTTTTAGCACGAATTCCATATAAACCAGGTGAAGGATTAGGGATCTCAATAGCCGAATTTGAATCATCAAAACCCCTTACATCAGATTGCCAATACAAATCATGTGTTTCAGACGTATTATTCATATAGATAGCATCTGCAATATTTGGATTGTAATATGGATTCCTCACCAATTTATTGTCGTATTGAATTTGAATAGGATTTCTTTCATCATCATTTATGGATACTTCATCATATTTTACAACACATTCATGATCATCATAAGTTATGGCACATTTAATATCAGTATAACTTGTTGATAATATTGGAATTTCTAATTGAGGTATTTCAGTTTCTTTCTTAAAAAGAAATCCATCCTCACGATAAGACCACTCAAAATGGACTGCATTATACTCCTCTTCGATCTCTAAATTAATGACTAAAATATCACTTAGATGATAAATGGTTTTATCAAATGAAGAAGATACAGTTGGGTAATGGGGTTCACTATCTACTAGTACAGTATTTGAAATTGATGATTCTCCACACTCCGAAGTAAATTCAACTGCATACTCTCCATATTTTTCAACTCCTTTAAACTCAAAACTTAAATCTTCATTTATTGTAATACTTGTTTGTGCAATGTATTTATCGTCTTCTTTTCTTAAAAGAGTAATAGTCCTACTCATTTCTAAATCTGGGTATCTTAATAATTGCCCCCAAATTCTTGCTGCTCCTGTGTTACAGTTATTTTCTACAAAAAGTAAATTAAGATTATTGAATGTATATGGTTTAATTTCTATTTCATGTTCTGATCTATAATTAATATCACATTCTTTATCTAGCTTTACATAATAATTACCAATAGGTAATCTTGAGAAAGTATATTCAACATCTGATACATCGACAACAGTATCATATACTTCATTATTTCTTATCAGTTGATAATCTTGACCTATAATTAAATTGGTAGCTGTAATTGATCCATTATTATTATTTAAACAAGAATTACGATTTGCAGAATAAATTGAAGGGTGTTTAAACTCTAATATTTCCCCAATTTCAAAAGTATTATGTTCACTATTATTACAAATATTATTTGATAGTTTATAACATTCTACCTTAACAGTTCCATATTCGTTAAATGAGTAACTTAAATCATTACCATTACCAAATCCTAGATTAATTCTATCTTGCCCTGTGATCAGTGTGTAATGAATATTTGGATCTGAATTATTAATTGTAAGAAGACCTTCATCTGAAGAACAATTGATTTGACTTACATTAGCTTCAATTGATTGTGGTTTTGATGGAGGAATGTCAATAATAATATCTGTAGATTGCTTAGTAACAATACGATATGTTGAATTAAAACTATCATAAATATAACCTTCAACTACAAATGATTTAATGTCGCTAAAATTGATTGAAAAATCTAAAACATTCCCCTCATTAATAATCTCAACTAATTCAATTCCATTATTGTAATACCATTTAAAATAATCAAAATCACCTCCAGTTACTGTTGCAGTTAAAGTACCCCCTGGACCAAATAAACAATAATTAGTCTCTAATGTCGAAAGAGTAATTGAAGGGACTGGCATTACATATTCTTCTACAGTTATCAGTGGACCTCTTACTAATCCACATTCAGGGGTAGAATATTGTAAATAGTAATTATCAGAAGTATTAATATTTGTAATATTATTAATATTAAAAGAACCATCTGCATTAGATCTAAAAGAATGAATTACTTCATCCGTATTTGCATTTTTTAAATAAATATCAACGCTTTTTGAAGTAGAACTACCAGGTAGAGATAGTACTGAGCCATGCAATACAAAATATCCTGAACTTTTCTGTATAAGATTACCACCAACACTTATATCACTCATTTTTTCAGATACAGTAAAAGAAGATGAGATCACGTCGGAACCGCATATAGTTTCCATAGCAACTTTATAAGTACCTGTAGTTAAATTTTCTATCTTAATATCATCGTTTGAGGTAGCTACAACGGTATTCAATAGCTCTGATCCTTTATAAACCTTATATGTTCTATCATTTATAACATTACTGATTGTTAAGCTAGTTGAACTCCCTTGGCACAATGAAGATGGAAACATCGAAATAATTGGAGATTGATATTCAATTATTTGACCAATATTAAATGTCTTAACAGGACTATTTGCACAAGAATTTGATGATTTTCTATAAACCTCAACTGATATATTTCCACTTCCATTTATATCGAAATTTAAAGTTGTACCATTACCCATTTTTGATAAAGATGCACCAGATGCTGCTTTAACAGTGTAATGTAAATTGCTTTCGGTATTTAGTATCGTGACTCTACCACCATCATTACCACAAGAAATTTGTTCTAAATTTGCATCAATTGATTGAGGAGTTTGTAAAGGGGAATCAACAATAAACAAAGTTGTGGAGCTTTCTATCTTCTCATATTTTGAACAATTTGAATTATAAATATATCCTTCAACTTTTATTGAATTAATATTAGTTGAATTAATTTTATAAGATAAATTACTACTACTTTCATTTGGAATTAAAGTAAATGAAGAACCATTATGATAATACCATTTGTAATATGATATTGTACCAGCACCAGATTTTGATACTGACAAACTTAAAGTATTACCTAAACAGTACCTTGAATTTATATTATTAATACTAATACTAGGTAATGATATAAAATCACTTGAGGCTTGAAAAACTTCCGATTTATACTTTTTACTACAAGAAAGTAGTTCATACTCTATATAATAAGAGTCATTCGCATCTAAATCACCACCAAGATTTTCAGCCTGAAAATATCCATTATTATCTAATGTAAAAGATGTCTGAAATTGATCTGAATCATTATATAATTTTATGTTCTGTTTGACATTTCCAATCACGGATCCATTAACTTCAAATATATCATTACATACTTCTGAAACATTGAGAGAAACAATTGGTTGATCGAAAACTTTAATACTTTTTATTGGTGTTGTATATGTATTTCCACAAGGTGTTGTTAAAATTATTTTATAATCACCAGTAAGGTAAGATCCAAAACTAATATTATTAGAAGAGGTAGCTGTGATTGTCTTTACTAAAGATGTACCTTTATACAGTCTATAAATACCTCCCTTAGAAATATTTGAACCTGTAATACTAGTTACAGCACCATCACAAATAGTAGAAGTTGCAATATTTAAAGATGGCATTTGAAAAGATATTAAGTCTCCTAAAGTCTTTTCAAAATTTGGAGCTGGAGTACAAAGAAGTGATGGAGTTTTAGAGGCTACTAATTTATATGTACCTGTACCACTAAAGTTTAATGTTAAGTTTCCTCCATTTCCATAACTAGATGTTTTCAAAGTACTTCCAACATAAATTTTGTAATTTATATTATTTAATGAATTTGGAATTACAACTTTTCCACTTGGGGAACTATTACAAGATATTTGTGAGAAATTTGTAGTTATTGATGGGATCGGATCATCTTCAGTTTGAATAACAACATTTGTATATCCAGTTGTCAAAATTGTAGAATAATCATCACCTATAGCAAAATAATTACCTGATTCAGTAACATTAATTACATTACTTTCTCCATTATTACAGAAAAACCTATGATTTCCCGGTTGGATATAACCACTAAATGAACAACTTGATGATGCCGTAACTTTTAAACCTACAACACCACAATCGCTACTTACAATTGTCAAAGGGTTTATGTTCTTAGCACAGAATGGTACAAATCCACCACCTTCACCACCTCCTCCAATAGTTTGTTGTGCATTTACTATATTTAAGGAGAAGAAAAGAAAACTTGTTAGAAGAATATATATATTTTTCATCATAAATGATGTTAGTTTGCTTAATTAGTTTACGTAATGATAAATAGAGAGCTGAAGAAGCTCAAAGTTTGCATCTTCTTTTAAGGATTTAGAAGATTTAGAAGTAAGACGATCCATATCATCATATTCAAATAACTGCTCCATACCATTCGGGTCTATAATTGTTTCTATAAGACCTCTATTGTTATACTTATAAGTAGAAACAAGACCTAAACCGGAATTATCCATTATTGAATTAATGATTTCTTCACTTGGAGACTTATCAATATTTTCGATATCAACACTATTAATAATATGTTCATAATTACAATTATCTATGATAAAAACAACATATTTTGATGTCTTATCCCATAAAATAGTTTTTGATATTCCTTCTTTATTAGTTATCTGAACTAGTTTATTGTTATTGTCATAAACGGTTTGATAAACCTTTTTAAACTCACTATTTAAGGAAGATCTGCTTTCAACCTTTTCTAGATAAGGATATTTAAGTTCAGAATTTTCTAAAGTATTTAGTTTATAGGAGAACTTTTGGTTAGAAATTACCTTTCCAGATTTTATTTGCTTTGTTTCTGATGGTAATGAAGTTAAATTTCTTTTCAATAAGTTCATTTTCAAACTATTATCTCCTGTATTAATAGCGTAACTAATATCTTCTTTTAGGATCTCTATAGAACCTCTTGTTGTAGTTTTACTAACTACATTATAATATTCATCATATATATAATTTACAATAATTTCATTTGAGCCATTATTATGAATCCCATACTTTTTACTTTTGGTTTGCTTTAATATATTTTTATATAAGGTTTGTTTATATAAATTAATGGAGTATAATTCATGAGGGCTCCTATCTGAAAACCATGCTGAATTATAGTGATGAGAATCAATGCTACCGTCATTTGACGCGTGACGTCCATCCATATTAAAATATATAGATTTTATTTGGTCACCTAGCTTAGATTCATAAGTATAACTAAATTCTGATACTTTAATTGAATTATTATTATAGACAGATTCTTTGATTAATCGATTGTTATAAAATGTATCTCCCTTGATGAATGCAAATGGAAATGTCAAAGGTATTGTTCCAGAAATTGAGTCTCCTTCAGCTTTTGATGATTCAAGGTAGGTCCTTACCAAAAAATCAGAAATTTTGAAGCCATTATTACTCTCTTGACCTGATACTGATTCAATTACCCTTTTATAATTAACAACTTCTCCACTATTAGAATTGATAAGATTATTACTTATCATTTCATAATAAGGAATTTCATGATTTCTAAATAGAAAACCAGGTTCTCCTGATTCTGTTAATGTATATTCTTCATAATGTAATTTCTTTTTTATTATAGGTATAAAAGGTTTGTTAAAAATACCATCTTCATATTTATATGATATAGTTTTTAATAAATTCTCCTCAGAATCATAAAATGCAATATTTTTAACTCTACTTCCTCCTACTTCGATAAAATCACTATTTATTATTAAATCTGTAGACTTAATTACATCTTCTTTGTTTCGAATTAAAGAAAGAAAATTAGAGAATTCTTTATTTGAAACAATATTAGACTCATAATTAAATCGCACCTTACCTCCCGTAGGCAAAATAACTTGTTTTAATATTCCCAACTGATTTCCATCTTTATTAGATAGTTTGTTAGTTTCTATATTAGCAGGTAAAGGTCCCGGAAGTAGAAATTGATTTTCTGATTTATTATAATATCCCCAATAATCTATACTCTTTGAAGAGTATGGAGGGAATTTATCCATTCCAATAAAATAATCCAAATGATAGGAATTTGCTAAAGTAGAGTCACTACCATGATTAATAATTACTTTCTTTAGAATTAATCTATTTTCATCTGATAGTTCAATATCATTATGAGTATCAGATAAGATGTCATCTTTAGCATCATAATTATACTTCAACTGTATGTTCTTCTTAATTGTGCTACCATTTTTAAAAACAACTTGATCCAAATAATATTCTTCACCATGTAATAATACATCGTTATAGAAAACAATATCTCTTCTATCTTGTATTGCATTAAATTCTAAAGTATCATCATCAGAAATAATTTTTGTTAATCTAGTCTTCCCAAATGTACTTGAGTAGCTAGTATTATTTTTAAAACCACCATTTAACAAGACATTCAAATTATCCTGAGCAAGAACATTTTGTGAAAAGTTACCAAGAGAGTTATAGCTATAAATATAACTTTCTGAGTAATTTGTTCTCTTAACTTCTTTGTCACCATAAATAAAATTAATTTCATTAATTCCATCACTTGAAATCATTTTTGTAAGCATCCATGTTGACATATATATCTGATCACCAATATAATCAGCAATTCCATTTCTACCTTCATCATTAGAACCAAAGAAATATTGGTTACCATTATTATCTATTACTTTGAAGATATTTCTGTCGTACGAAATATTTATATTTTGATCAGATTCAACTAAAACTTCACCTTTGTGATTAATAAAAAATTTTGCATTTATACCATTCACATTAAGAGTGTATAAATCAGGTGCCAAATCATATTTTAGATACCCTAATTTTCTATTAAACTCTTTTTGTCTTGTTATTGGAGTTGAATTATCATAAGGAATAGTTTCTCCCAATAATTTAAAATTATATAAATCATTATAAATGGAATCAATATTTGAATTTCTATATCCATATCTCCCCAAATCTTCACTTGTGTTGACAGATTTTGTTATCACTCCAATACCAGATAATGACCAACCTAATCCTACCCAACTTGGTATATTATTCACTTGATTCTGATTTCCTATATAATTTAACCCAACAGATACTGAAATAGAACCATTAGTAATTTGAGCTAATGGAATAGAATAACTTGAAGCACCTGTATTTCCATTAAGTACATGATTATTAAAACTCATCATAGCAGCAACTTCAGGAGATTGCTGTGTAAGATCATCCAAGGGGTTTACTATCTCTTGACCAAACAAAAAGTATGGCAAAAGTATTAGTAGTAACGGTAGTTTACTTTTCATTAATATTAGTAGTTATTAGTTTATCTGTAATAGTTTATTAAAGCACTTAAATTTAATTAACAATAACAAATAAAAATAAACATTTCATATGTTAATATTTGCTAATTATGAAATACAAAAATAAATGTTAAAAATATTCATTTAAACACCTCCAATCCCACTAAATCCAATCCTAAATACCCATGGATCATTTTGAATAGGGTTATTCTCTTCTTCATAGATAAAGGAGTACATCAATTGAAAACTAATGCCGAAAAAGTCTCCAAATTGGAAAGTATAGCCTGTTCCAGCTCTAAAAGAAGGATACCAATGACGTTGATATTCAGGTTGAAAAGGATCAGAAGCATTCATTCCTTCTATTTCAGAATCAAGATGTGGGAATCCTTTCCAGGGTGTATACTGACTATAAATTCTTCCTCCATACACCCAAAGATCTTTATCTTCAACTTTTGAATATCGAACTAAAGGAGAAACACCTACATTCAATTTCTTTTTAGCTCCTAACTGTTTATATATCTGAGGAGCAAGTTCAATTCCCGGGTTTTCTCCTAATGTCATATTCATCCCTCCTCCGAGTTTCAAGAATTTTCCAAGATCTATCTGTGCTTCGGGCATTTCTAAGTTATTTAGGTCTCCAGCAAAAGGTAAATCTGTTTTGGTTGATAATTGAAACTGCCAAGGTTCATCAGTTACAGCATCTACCCACCCCATTCTTCGCATAGCAGAGCCTTCAATCGTTAACCTTTTTCCTATTTTCAGAGAATATCCAGCCCCAATTAATACATCACTTTTCCAACTTGATTGAGCACTTTTTTCTACACCTTCTGAAGAAAAAGCAACAGAATCAGCTTCATAAAGACCTGAATACTCCATTTGAAGATATGGTAACCACTTTTTAGGTTGGATTTTCATAAAAATTCTACCACCAAAAGACCAATCAGTATGCAAGGAATCATATGTCATAGCTATATTAGGTCCCAGACCAAAGGTAAAAGATTCCGAAACAGGTAATTGAATCGAAGGGCTATACATCACCTTCAAAGGATTTTGTTGAGCAATTGATACTGTATTACCTATATTAAGTGCTTTTGTTAGCATACCGATAGCCTCTCCCACACTTAGGTTTTGCATCGATTTTAAATCATCCAAGATTTTTAATGATGGATTTGAAAATTCTTGAGAAGGATTCATGCTATTCCCAGATTGAAAACCTTTTGCAATTGCTCCTAACCCTTTTCCACCAAACCCATACGATAGACCTGCTCCTACTCCCCATTCATTCCTATCATAATGATAGTTGATATCAGAGTAAAGTGTAAATATTTTATCTTTTTCAGTTCTCCATGTATAACCGCCTCCAAGTGTCACAAAATTATCATCATTTTGCCAAGAATGCCCTGTAGTGATAATTCCTCCTTTTTGTGGCCCAACATGATATTTTATTTTTGTATCCACTAGCCATCGTTCAGAAAAATCTAAAGTTAGAGAATCTGTATTAATTGATGCATTGATACCAAATTGAGATTCCAAGCTCCAATTCTTATATCTAAAGCTCAATCCAGATGTAATGAAGGGATCAATCTTTTTCGAATATGTATATTGACCTTTTAAACCAATCAATGGTACTAACTGTGGCAATTCACCAATATTCAGTAAGCTATCCTGCTCCAGTTCCTTAAGTACTTCTTGATGTTGTTGTTTCAAAGTATTTATCGATGGAAATATTTGCGCTTTTATCTTCCAGCTAATAGAAATTAAAATAAATAAAAAAAAGTATCTCAAGATTGTAGAGTTTAATACAGATTGAACTGTACATAGTTTTGCTTGTTGCTTTTGTAAATATGGTTGAAAAAAACAGCTTTGGCAAATAATTAAACTTTTACTAACCCTGTTATTCTTTTTTTGTCAATGCATAATGTTATTTAGTTTAATAAAATATTTATGCTAATTTTTAAATCTTAGATTCTATAAAATGTTGCAATCAATTTTAGGTAATAGAAAAAGGTAAGACTATCATTAAAGTCTCACCTAAATTGTTCAAAAACAAAATTGCAATTGTTATTAAAATTCAAGAGCTCAATATCGATAAAAGCGATACTTTTCATATTAAACTGAGTCTAAAAAACTTATTATTAAAACTCATCAACCCCTTCTCCAACACCACTAATATTCAAGTATGCAATTGCTCTTGTCATAGCTACATAGAGTAAAGATTTTTGATTTGCGATCATTTTCTTTTGCTTAGAAATGTCCCAATCATTG
Source organism: Flammeovirga sp. AWQ4_249 (assembly GCF_056161045.1). NCBI lineage: Bacteria > Pseudomonadati > Bacteroidota > Cytophagia > Cytophagales > Flammeovirgaceae > Flammeovirga > Flammeovirga sp. AWQ4_249. Next base: position 9,873 of record NZ_JBSWYJ010000036.1, on the reverse strand, counting down.
AATCTACAAGGCTTATAAGGATAAGTTTCTTTTGAAATTTTAGTAATAAAAACTGCTTTAAACTCTAATCCTTTCATGTTATGGAAGGTAGAAATATTGACACCTTCTTTATCTCCGGTATTATTACCAAGCTCAAAATAAGGAATACTTTCTTTATGAAGAGCTTTTCTTAAATCCTTTAGATCGTCATTTTTGTATGCAGAAATACAAATTTCTTTATAATCTAATTCCCCATTTTTTATACTCTCAATAATTTGTGAAGTAATCTCTTTATGTTCTTCTTCTGGAGTTTTAAATACTTTATAAGTTGGTCGAGTTCCTTTAATTAAAGAAACGTAGCCGTTCTTCTTTTCTTCTTCGCCTTCAAAATTATCAAAAGTAACTCCCTTAATACAGCTCACAGCCATTCTTCGAATCTCTTCAGTTGTTCTATAATTTACCTTTAACCTTTTCGATCTATTACCTCGAATATTTATTCCGCATTTAGAGAAATTTAGTTCTTTTCCATATATATTTTGAAGAGGGTCACCTACTAAGAATAAATCATTACTCTCCTCCTTCACAATACTTCTTAGGAAGCGAAGTTCTGCATTTGAAAAATCTTGTATTTCATCAGCTAATACATGATCAAATGGTTTTATGCCATTTGAATCATAATGATTGGCTAACTTATTCATTACTTCTTCTTTTAAGAAGTAACCTTCCTTAGTGGAATATTGTTGATAGGCTGCAATGACTTCCCATACATCTTTTCTCTCCTTTCTATTTAAGCGATTTTGTCGTCCTGTCCTGGGTGTTCTATAATAGGTTTTATCGTCCTGTACATTATTCCATAATACCACATCTAAATACTCTGAAGCAAGAAAATCAGCATCATATTTTGATAAATTTTGTTCCAATACTTCCTCCCACAATTTTTTATAATCATCACTATTATTATAAATGATTTTTGCATCTGATGGTATAATTCCTTCACCTTTTGCTATATCAGAAGCAACACTATCAATATTTTCAATTCTAAGTTGAGAAGGTTGTATCCCTAATGTCTTAATATCTTTCTTTAAGTTTGCTGTTAAGCTTCTTGTGTAGGTTGTAAATAGAATTCTTGACTGAGAAGACTTATTCAATAAATACTTTGCTCTATGCATAGCAGCTACCGTTTTACCTGTTCCTGCTCCTCCTGTTACTTTAATTGGACCTTTATAATCAGAAGTTACTAACTTACGTTGGGATGGGTGTAAAAACACTTTCCATTTCTTAAAATCATCAGACAGAATTTCATCTAAATTATCTTCCGCTGTGATTTGCATAAAGAAACGTTGGTTATTTGCAGAGTGATCATCTTCACCAACATCTACAGTTTGCATTCCTTCTTGCACTTGCTCAATTAGCAATTCAATATCTCCTCCATCAAATAATGTAAAGATATTTTCAAATACATCTTCAGGAAGGTGAGACTGCATTTTCTCCAAATCATCAAGGTCATTAATTTGATGAACACTTGGAATCAATATTTCTGGTACTCCTATTTTCAATAACTGTTCTTGTGAATAAGATTCCATAAAATTAGAAGTATCTTCCACTTTGGGAGTACTATCATTCGTATTCTTAGGTAAAGATTCACTAATCTCATTCGTTTCATATACTTGATAAGCATTAGTGTGCTCATTCCACTGAAACATCTTATTTGCAGCCCAACGATATGCTTTATCATGATGATCTACCCATAGCAAATGAAAGATATCACCTCTATCGGGCTGATGTACAATAGCTCGATAAGTTTGATCAACTCTAACAGATCTTAGATTTTTGTCTTTTAAATTTTTAATATGTTCAAAATGAAGAGACTCTCCTTTTGGGTTGGTTCTAAATTTTTCAATAAATGTCTTCGTTGCTTTCTGAACTTGTTTTGGTAACTCTATAAATGAATCCCAAAATTTATCGTATAAAAATAATTTCATGTTCTTCTTATATTTTCCATGATTACATTCATGGATGCATTATTTCCCACGATTGAAATCGTGGGCTTTTGATTATATTTTCTTTAGAATTTCTATTGTTTCTTCTACTGTTTCAGTAACTATATATCCTAACTCCTTCATTTTGTTTTCATCTCCTTCAAAAGGTAATAAAGCCACTTTTTTAGGTGATGTAATTACTATTTCAGCACCACATAAAACAGCTCCATTATCATCTTCAAACTCATACCCTTCTTCCATTACTGTTATGTTATTACTAAGACAAAACTTAATAAGTTTATGATACTCTTCTGAGTAATCTTCAATAATTGACTCATCCAAGATATCTTCTTTAACCGTTTCGATTCGTTCAATTAAACAATCATACATTGGCTGGAATGTATTGTAATATTGCCAAAACAGCTCCCAGTTTTCTTTACCTATATTAATTACCTTATCATCAACTATATCAACATAAGATTTTGTATTCTTCTTAGGTAAACCTATTGACAACCTTAATTCAACATCATCAATACCTGTATCTATATTTGTAATTAGAAAAGGTTGACTAGTAGATTCTGACTTTAATTCATTCCTATCTTTTCCTAAAAGGTATTCAGTTACTTCAGCTTCAGTAAAAATCTGATTTTGGACAAACGGGGTAAATCCCATAAATACATTGGTAACTTCTTTTTTAATAAATTCTCTTTCTGGATTCGAAAGATGAAATAAGAATCGTTCAATTGAATTCTTTTTGGTGACTAGCCCATTGGGTGAAGTAAATTGGTCCTTTACTTTTTTAGATAGCTTATTTAATGAAGAAAGATGCTCATTGAAAAAAGCATCTGTAAGACTATCTTTAAACAAGTCAAGGTCTTTCCAAGTAAAAGAGTATACTTGAAAATAATTAGAAGTTGATCTTAAAATTGCATCTCTTTTCTGGATATCCTTATGAAAAATATTATTAGAATCTGATGCATGATATTGATAGCCATCAGTGAAAATATTGATCTTAGGAAAGTTGATTAATTCCTCTTGTTTGTTGACTCCATCTTCAAGGTATTGAATACATCTAAATTGGAAGTCAGGCTTACTTGATACTTTAACTCCATCAGTATGACTCAGACTAACTTGTGGATCAATTGCCCAAGTAAATTCTTTATTATTGTCCTTAACAGTTAACTCATATCTAAAGCCACTATCTCTTTTTGTATGAAAGTCCCACCCTTCTTTTTTCTTCTCATCAGATAAAGCAAATTCTTTCAATAATGAAATAAAACGCTTTTCCATTTCAGATTCTTCAATTTGACCTGAATCTTGAATTTTGGATAAGCCATCCTTCAATTGATCCCAGTCATTAATAGATGACATTAATCGGCCAAATAAAGTCTCTGCATTTTTTCTGCTAAGCTGATCTTGCTCATATTGATTACTATAGGTATAAACGCAATGGTAGCAACCATCTTTTCCATTATTCTGGCAATTACATCTTTTAATTGCCTTATAAGCTTCTCTTAAAACTTCAGAGAATACTTTTGTTTGGAAAAGTTTTCCTAAATAGCCTGTTCCTCCGGGAATGGTATCAAATAGAACTAAAAACTGTCCCATCCTTCCAACTTTCTGATCATATTCCTGATAATCTTGTAAGAATAAATGGGAAGGATTTCCTCCATAATAGTTTTGAATACCTCTCAATAATCCCGATTTAAAAAGTGCTATTTGTTCAAGGGTCTCAAAATCTTGTACTGGAAGCATTATTTTTATTGCTTCTGTATTCATTCTTCTGTACAAAAATACCTCTTCAAATAACTCATCTACCTCTCCTTTATAAGGCTTCTTTTTCTCAGAACACCAACCATAATGATAATCAATCGCTTCTTTATTGCCAGGTTTAGAATCATGCTTCGTTGTAGGTGTTGATTTCCCACACTTTTTACATGTTATGAAGCCGCAAGTTGGAATTTCTTTTTCATTTATTTTTACAGATCTACCTTTATCGTTTAGATTCATAGGTAAACCCGAATTAACTGTTGTAATCTCTACATCTTCAAATAGCTCTATACCAAAAGGAATTTTCTTTAATGCAAAAGCTCCTCTCGAACTATCTTCTTTAAATTTAAAATGGGTTGTTAATGCAAATAATGCATTACTTCTATCATCTGAAGAATCATCTAGTCGAGTATCTTTTTCCCAATTTATAGACCTTGAACGTTCTAATCTTAGGAATTTATGAGTATTTGTTACGGATGCAAAAGATTCATCTCCACACTTAGGACAAGCCTCATTTTTTGCATTATATGTTTCTTCTATATGGTCACACTTCGAGCAGAAACGCATATCTACAGCCTCTTCTTTCCAACTTAAAACATTCAGTCCAGTGATTTTTAATTTATGACCTTGAGTATAGAATACATTACCTGGAGCAAGTTCTTTTATGGCACTGCTAGCAGGCCTTACCAACTCAATATTTTCAGGAGGTAAAGGTTTTACCTCATTACTTTTTTGTTTAAATGTAATATTGGCATTAAGATTCACACCCGTTTCTGGGAATGCGTAATTGGGAAGTAAACCTACATTGGTCATGTATTCGATGACAGACCTTTCATTAATTTCCTTTATAGTCCTTCTGATATTAGAAATCTCCCTTGAAAGTTCTTCATATTCGGAATCTGTTTTGGCTAACTTTCTACTCTTAATATCGTCTATTATATCATCTTTCTTTTTGTTAAGTTGATTAATCTCCTCTCTAACATTATTAAAATGTAATTCAATTTGCTTAGAGAGGTAGCTACTATCACCACCAATAACATGTTTTTCAAGAGAATTAAATGCTGAAATGATTTCTTCGCCACTTACGTTACTTTGGTAAGTACTTCTAAAATTATTTATCAAGTCATTTTCATTTTCCGCAATAAAATTAATTAGTTTTCTGCCGAAGAAGATCGAACTCTTTACATCAAGAGTATAGAGTTTTAAAACTCTCATCTTGCTAGGAATTCTTGCTTCTTCTCCCTTTTTATTAACCCATGTATCAATACAGTAGGCAAGAAAATGTCGTTTTAATATATCTTTTGCTTCAAGATAACAACCCGGTGTTCCTACTTCTCCTGCCATCATACTCATAGGCTCTTCATAATAATATTTATCATGAGCTTTTCTTCCTGCAAAATTTAAAATCAATGCACTACCCGTCTTTCTTCCAGCACGACCAACTCTTTGTAAGAAATTGGCAGGAAGAGGCGGAACGGAACTGTTCATCGTTACGTTCAGATCTCCAATATCAATACCCATTTCTAAGGTTGAAGTAGCAAATAGCGTATTAATTGAATTAAAGAAAGGGCGGTTTTTAAATGAGTATTCTACTTGTTCTCTTTTCTTTCTCTGTAATAGTCCTGTGTGTTCAGCCGAATAAATTCTAGGTGAACGCTTTCTATTGTACACTTTCTGATAATACCCTTCTTGTACATCTTCTTGTGCTTGATAATGCCCTGTACATCTATATCTTAAACAAGAAGCATCTTCAAATACTTCTTCCTCTTCTTCTCCTAACTTTATTTCATGTCCACATTTATCACATTCATAATTCTGGACATTATTAGTGACTTTAATTTCAGATGGATGAATCGCATAATTAGTAATTGCTCCATCTGCTTCTTTTTCATCTAAAATTTCTATTTCTGTTAATAACTTGAAGTATACTAAGTAAAAGTCATTAATAGCATCTACATTGTCTGTAAATACTCCATATCTTGAAGAAATACTTTTCCTAAAATGCTTATGAAACCAATTTGCTGTACTCCCTTTTGTAATTGGACTATCATAAACATCAAATTTCTTTGAAGGACTAATTAGTTTTGGAATCCGACTACTTGAACCGAAATTTTTATTCATAAAATGTCGATCATCTCTTGCCCAATTTAAGTTAAATGTATCGCTCTTTGTTGTTCTAAACTTTTGTAAGAAGGGGTGGTCAACTGCACCTTTTTGACGCATTCTATGTAAAATACCTAACGTAAATAGCACAAAGTGTTGTTCTTCCAACAATTCCATTTGATTATCTTTTAACCAAGGAGTCATTGTTGTGTAAGCTGATTTGATTTTAGTTAAATCAAAATATGTACCTGAAGATTGCGTTTTCTCTAAAGTCCTACCAATGGTAGCACTATAACCAAACTCACTACAAATTTCCCAATCTACTCTTAAATCAAATTCCTTAATGAAGGATTCAAAAAAATCTTCTTCATTCCTTTTATAATCACGAATGGCAATATCGCCGATCTTATCAGAAGGGAAAAACTTATAGAGATAAGCTTCTAATGGTGTTTTTTCATCTGCATTAGCTTTCCAATAATCTTTAAAAGCAGAAGATAAAGAAGTGATATTTATATCTTGCCCTAGTTCTTCTAAATCATTAATCACTTTCTGCAATGCTGATCTGAAAGTAAAACGAAAGTTTCTTGCCTCTACAAAACCAGCCAAATGAGCTGCATCTTGTACTCCATTGGCAAATGAAAGCATCTTACGATCTCTTTCTTTATTTTTATCTAAATCTGATGATAAAATTTGTGCTGTTGAAATAGATGATAAAGTACTTACACGAGTACCAATAGTTGCAATTGTATCTTTAGCATTACAACAAGGACACCTATTTTCAAATTTCTCTTGGTTATTCAACTTTTGATAAGCATAAATATCTATATTATCATCTGCTTTTTTTCTTTCCTGACGTAAGGTGTGTTTATTTAAAAAATAGCCAATAGCTTGTGTAGGATTATATTCTTCTGTACATGGCTCAGTACTCACCAACCAAACTTCTTTATCTTTTCTAAAGAACTTGTTATGTACAACAGAAGGACTTGCATTAAACGTATCTTTAGTATCAGGTTTAGTCATTAGCCAACCAGAATGTCCACAATCTCTACAAAAATAAGATACCGATGGATGGATTTTTTTTCCTTCTTGATCTTCCTCTTGAAAATTCTCTCTCCAAATAAATTTCTCTTCGTTATCAATTACTCTTCCTATACCTGACAATTCTCTAATCCATAATTGTCCTTGAATGGCTAAAAGTGGAAATCTAAAATCTACATCTTCTTTTGCTTCAGCTATCAAAGCTAAAATAGAAAGTATAACACCTTTTTTGGGTGAAAACTGCTCTATGTTATCATACTCCTGAAGTGTAGAAAAAAGAAAGTTTCTACGATCTAGTTCTGTTACTAATCCATCTAAAGTTCTAATACCCTGATTACAAATCGCAGCTATATCTTTAACGATCTGAAACTTTTTTAGAGCAATACCTAATTTATAAGGATTAAACTTTCCTTTTAATCCCCATATTTTTTTTGTCTCAAAATATAAGAACCATAAGTTTCATCTGAAACTAACTGCGTTTCTTTAGCACTTGATGTAGGTATATCTTGCGTTAATTCTTTATCTCCAAAAAAATCATCTTCACTGTCTCTATCTTCCCCTACAATACAATCTTCTGAAAAAGTTTCACCAAAGATTTTGGTAGCATATTCTGCCAAGAACTGCTTTGAATTTTCACCAGAACCAATTGTTGCTGATGTGCCAACAGGACATAATTGCCCCTGAGGTAAATTCAACTTTAACTTTAATCTTCTGATTAAGTTAGCTACATCTGACCCTTGTGCTCCATCATAAGTATGTAATTCATCTAAAGCTATGAATCTAAGTAAGTCTGGTGTTTCAAAATTAGGTTTCCAAATGGAAGCAAAATCTTCACGCATCAAAGCAAAGTCCAACATTTTAAAGTTGGTCAGTAATATATCTGGAGGACTCGTTAAAATTGTCTTACGATCCTCTATTACTTTTACATTACTCATTTCCTTTGGAAGATTATCTTTCTTCCCTCCAGTACCAATAAATAAACCTACGCGTATCTTACCCACTGTTAAAGGGTTCTTGTATATCTCCTCTGCAAAACGTTGTGCCTGATCTGTCGCCAATGCATTCATAGGATACATGACAATCGCTTTTATGCCAAAAGTATCTCTTCTCTTATAACAGTAATCTAATAAAGGAAATAAGAAGGACTCTGTCTTACCAGAACCTGTACCCGTAGTTAAAACAGTGGGTTTCGGAATATTATCCTCCTCTGTTGTTAATCGACAAAAAGATTCATATTGATGTTTAAAAGGAGGAAAACTAGGCTTAATATCTAAAGGTATTTCTGCATCAAACTCTTTCCTGTAGGGTAAACGTAAAGAAATATAAAGTCCTTTTATCAGACCTTCTTCTTTATCTTCTATTCATTTTAAAAAAGCCTCCCTCAATTTTCTATCAGAAAAATTAAAAGTGGCTTTTAGGTATTCTATAATGGAGGTTTTAACTTCTTCGGCCTGGTGAAAGACAAGCATGGCAGTAGATTATATTGTATGTATTTTTAGTGTTACGAATATAAGAAAAAGTTTTTAGGTTTTTAATAACTCGAAAAGTCTTCTATTAATATATAGATTTGTTTTACCCACTTTCTGTACCTCTAAAATGTTGATCTTCACTAATTCATTAAGATATTTTGCTGCAGTTCTTCTATCCACATTTAAATTTTCTGTTACATTTTCAATCTTTGAATAAGGTTGATTAAATAATGTTTCTATCAATTCTTTGCTATAAATTTTAGGAGCTTGTTCTTTTGTAAGAATAATCACTTCATCTAATAAGTTCCTTACTTGATGTACGATGTTAATGGTTTTTTTTGCCGTCTCGCTTACTCCTTTTAATATATAAATAACCCATTCTTCCCATTCATTTTCTTTATTCACCAAGTTGAGAAGTCTATAATATTCTTCTTTTGTATGAATAATATAAGAACTCAGGTATAAAATAGGTACATCTATTAATCTATTAAGCATAAGATACAGTATATTTAGAATTCTACCCGTTCTGCCATTTCCATCATAAAAAGGGTGAATACTTTCGAATTGGTGGTGTAAAAGAGCCATAGAAATTAAACTAGGTATTTCTTCATTTTTAAGATTATATTCTTCGATAAAATGAGCTAGTAATAGTTCAATTTCAGATTTAGTCTGTGGAGGAGTATAAACAATCTCACCTGTTCGATCATTTTTTAATACTGTTCCAGGCGTACTTCGAATTCCAGCATTATTATTCACTAGTGATTGCTGTATTCTTAATATATCATTAGTTCTTATAAATCCTTGTGTTCTAACTAATTCATACCCCATCAAGATTGCTTTTCGATAGTTTACTACTTCTTTAGTTTGATGAGATACTTTACTATCTGAACTTGCAATTGCTCTATACAGCTCATCTTGTGTTGTAATAATATTCTCAACTTCTGAACTATCCTTAGCTTCTTGTAAAGTAATTGCATTAATTAGCATTGTCTGATTTGGAATAGTCTGTGCGATACCCTTCAGTTCGGCTAAAGCTACTCCTGCTTTATGTAACTCCTCATAAACTTTTATGGTGAGATATTTCTCAGATGATGGAGGAAATGTATTAATATTGTAACTCATAATACACAAAAAAAGCATTTTAAAGTACACATAAAATATTTTATGTACAAAAAAACATAAATTACGTACATAATCAATTTCTCATGTACATAATGTGTACACACTAATTACTATATGTACAAAATATTGAAAAATATGTACATAAGATAAATTTATGAATACACTACCATCTTCCTTTCCTCTCTATCTCCCATAGCTATATCTTTCCACAAAAATGCATTACCTACCCGATCATAACCCACTCTTTTAAAATCAAAATTTAAGTTGGCTCTCTTATTTACTAAATGATAGAAACCAATTGAAGACGAAAATATGATATCTGTATAGTTACCCCAGTAGTTCGGACTGTCTAAGCGGAAAAGATAATTATCTTTTTTTGAGAGATTCAGCTTCAAACCTTTTTTAAAACCCAT